>NZ_JBEOVN010000061.1:0-35352 GCF_040295565.1 Streptomyces sp. NPDC002785
GACCCTCCTGGCCACCTGGACCGGCGCCTGCTCGATATGCGGCCAACCCGCACCCAAACCAGAACCACACCACAGGACCTAACAAAGCCCTACTAGAGCCAGCCCTTCTCGCGGGCGATACGGACCGCCTCGGCCCGGTTGCGGGCCGCCATCTTCTGGATCGCCATGGAGAGGTAGTTGCGAACCGTCCCCTGCGAGAGGTGGAGCGTGGCCGCGATCTCCGCGTTGGTGGAGCCGTCCGCCGCCGTGCGCAGCACATCGCGTTCGCGATCGGTGAGCGGGCTCGCCCCGTCGGCGAGCGCCGCCGCCGCGAGCGTGGGATCGATGACCCGCTCCCCGGCGAGCACCCTCCGTACCGCCGAGGCCAGTTGGGAGGCGGGGGCGTCCTTCACCAGGAAGGCGTCGGCGCCGGACTCCATGGCCCGGCGCAGATAGCCGGGGCGTCCGAAGGTGGTGACGACGACGACCTTCACGGCCGGGAGCTCGCGCCGCAGGGCCGCCGCCGCGTCGATACCGGTCATGCCCGGCATCTCGATGTCCAGGAGCGCCACATCGATGCGGTGCTCGTGGGCCGCGGCCAGCACCTCGTCGCCGCGCGCGACCTGGGCCACCACCTCGATGTCGGGTTCCAGGCCGAGGAGTGCCGCGAGAGCCTCGCGCACCATGGACTGGTCCTCGGCGAGGAGGAGTCTGATCATGCTCATTCCGTGGATCCTAGGCCGGATCCGAGCGGAACACTCAGGGTCAGGGCGAAGCCTTTACCGGAACCGGAGTTACCGGCCCGGGTGGTCAGCGTGCCGTCGACCGTGGCGAGGCGTTCGGTGATGCCGGTGAGGCCGTTGCCCGGTTTCGTACCTGCGGTTCCGACGCCGTCGTCCGCGACGGTGAGTTCGAGGACCCTGCCGTCGAGGGTCTGACGCGGAGTGAGGGTGACGGTGCAGTGCCGGGCGCTGCTGTGGCGTACGACATTGGTGACGGCTTCACGCAGCGCCCAGGCGAGCACCTCCTCCGGCTTCTCGGGCAGGTCGTCGGGGGCCTCGGCCGGAACGTCGGCGGCGACGCCCGCGGCGGCGAGTGCGGTACGGGCTCCGGCCAGTTCGCCGGGGAGGGTCGGCCGGCGGTAGCCGGTGACGGCGCTGCGTACGTCGACCAGGGCCTGACGGCTGACCTGTTCGATGTCCGCGACCTGGGCGGCCGCCTGCTCCGGGTGGTCGGGGAGCATCCGCCCGGCCAGTTCGCTCTTGAGCGTGATGAGCGAGAGCGAGTGGCCGAGCAGGTCGTGCAGATCGCGGGCGAGCCTGAGCCGCTCCTCGTTGGCGGCGAGCTGGGCGACGGTCGCACGGGCCTCGCGCAGCTGGATCGTCGTACGGATCAGCTGCCGTACGCCGGTCATCGCGAACCCGCCGAGCAGCGCGGGGAAGACCAGTGCGGTGATGATCTCGCGGGGGTGGTCGCTGGTCAGTCCGACGCCGACCAGTGCGGCGACGACCACGGGTATCAGCCAACGGGCGGTCCTCAGCGGCATGGTGGCACCGACGGAGACCGCCACGTACACGAAGAGGACCAGCCACGCAGCGCCGAGCGTCAGGGAGAGGACGCCGGCGAGTGCGCCGAGGAAGGCGATCGTCGTGAGGACGGCGCGACGGTCCATGGCCTTCGCCGTGTGGCGGAAGACCAGGACCAGGTAGACCCCGACGAAGACCACAAGGCCGAGTGCGCCCAGCGCCGTCGCCCACGGGGCGTGGTCGCCGTCGGCCAGATCCCTGACCGGGGCGCTCATAAAGGCGAGCCAGACGCCGATCCACAACAGCTTGATCCAGACCTGTCGACGGCCCGCCGCCGCGAACCCGATGCCTACGGACGTCTCCTCGTCGTTCACGCCTTCAGGGTGTCCTTCCGGTAGAGCCAGGCGGCACCGCCCGCGAAGATCAGGAAGTAGGCGCAGAGGATGGTGACGTCCTTGGCATGCGGCGAGCCGCCCATCTCGATCGCCTGACCGAGAGCAGCGTACGCGTGGGTGGGGAGCCACTCGGAAATGTTCTGCAGCCACTGCGGGAAGGTCGCGCTGGGCATCCACAGACCGCCGAGGACGGAGAGCCCGAAGTAGATGATCATCGTGATCGGGCGGACCGCGTCACCGCTGGCGATGTAGCCGATGGCGACTCCGAGCGCGGCGAAGACCAGTGAACCGGCCCAGATGACCCCGACCAGCGCGAACCACTGCCAGGTGTCCAGCCGTACGTGCTTGACGGCGGCGGCGACCAGGAACACGACCACGATGCAGGGCAGGGTGACGATCGCCGCGCCGGCGATCTTCGCCAGGACGTAGCCGCGGCTGGGCAGCGCGGTGAGCCGGAGCTGGCGGACCCAGCCCTTCTCGCGCTCCTTGGCGATGCGCTCGCTGTTGCCCATGAGGACTGCGGTCAGCGCGCCGAAGGAGGCCATCGAGACCATGAAGAAGGCCTGGAGGGTGAGATCGCTGTGCGGGACCTTGTCGGTGGTGTTCCGGGTGCCGGAGATCAGCAGATAGATCACCGACGGGTAGATGACCGAGAAGAACATGAACTTCTTGTTCCGCAGGGTGCGGGTCACCTCGAGCCTGATCAATGCCCACGAGAAGAAATTCAGCATGCGGTCCTGGCCTCCTCGGCCTCGGTGATGGCGACGAAGGCCTGCTCCAGGCCGAGTCCGGCGACTTCGAGCTCGCGCGGGTAGAGGCCGAGTGCGTAGACAGCGTGGACGGTCGCGTCGGCGTTGTGCGACTGGATACGGACTCGGTGGCCGCTGATGTCGAGCGTGGCGAGGAACGGCAGCCCGCGCAGGGCCGCTTCGTCGGCCGGGCCCTCCAGCTCGAAGGAGATCCGGCGGGCTCCGGCCTTCGCCTTGATCTCGGCTGCGGTGCCGTCGGCGAGCAGCCGGCCCTTGTGGAGGACGAGGACGCGATCGGCGATCGCGTCGGCCTCTTCGAGGTAGTGAGTGGCGAACAGGACGGTGCGCCCCTGCTCGGCCTGCTCCCGCATGGTGGCCCAGAAGGCCTGGCGGGCGGTGACGTCCATGCCGGTGGTCGGCTCGTCGAGCACGATGAGGTCGTTGGCCCCGGCGGTGGCGAGCGCGAACCGTACGCGCTGCTCCCGGCCGCCGGAGAGCTTGTTGACCATGCGGTCGGCGATCTGCGCGATGCCGGCCCGGGACAGCACCTCGCCCACCGGCCAGGGCCTGGGGTGCAGATCGCAGGCGAGGCGGACCAGTTCCTCGACCGTGACGTCCTCCATCAGACCGCCGGTCTGCAGCATCGCGCCGACGCGGCCCGCGGCGATGGCGCCCTGCGGGGTCGTGCCGAAGACCCGGACCGAACCGGAGTCGGCGGTGCGCAGGCCGAGCAGCAGGTCCAGGGCGGAGGACTTTCCGGCGCCGTTGGGGCCGAGGAGCGCCACGGTCTCGCCGGGGTGCAGGTCGAGGGTGAGTCCGTCGACGGCTCGCACCGCTCCGTACGCCTTGCTGACGTGGTCGAAGCGGACCACGGCGGTCTTCGCCCCGGTGGCCTCGGTGGCTGTCGTTGTCATGCGTCCAGCGTGGCGAAGAGGGGGGTACGTCCGGCAGGGTCGCGGGTCGTGGAAACGGGATGACGGATGTCATGTCGTTTGCATGACGCCGCTGTCGTGCCGGACGTCCGCGCGGCGCCCATGCTGCCGTCGTGCCGTACGACGCCGCCCCCGGCCGGGGGTCCGGACGGGGGCGGGGGCACGGTGCGGCTCGCCGCGGTGGGGCGGGTTATCCGTTGCCGCTCAGGCCGATCGTGACGGTCCGCTCGACGGGGGTCTTGCCGAGCAGCGCGGTCTGCATGGCGTGTGCCACGTCGTCCGCACTGAGCTGGTGCTCCTTGCCGTCGCCCTTGGTGATCATGATGCCGTCGAAGACGCCGTCGCAGAGGGTGTCGATGGCCTTCTTGTCGTAGTGCTCGACCAGTCGGCCCTTGACCGGCACCATCGTGAGGATCTGCGGCAGCGACTTCGCCGGGCCGAACTGGATCTGCTTGGGTCCGGCCTTGATGGTGATCAGGCCGGACATCGCAGGCTTCGCGAACTCCTTCATCGCCCGGTCCAGTTCGGCCTGGGGGATGGTGGGCTCGCGGGTGGTGACGGGCAGTTGGACGTTGCTCGCCCGGCCGGTCTGCACCTGGGTCCGGTACGCGTCGCGCACCGAGGTCATCGACTGGTTGACGTCCAGCGCCTTGCCCGACTTGCCGGGTACGGCGACGGCCTTGCCCGGCTCGAACTTGATCGCGCCGTCGTTGGCCGTGCCGGAGACGCCCGCCAGGTCCGTCAGCGCGACACCGAGCTTCTCCTCGTCGACCGGGATCACCGGGTCGACGGTGCGCTTGCCGCCGAAGAGGGAGCCGATGACGGAGACCGGGTTGTAGTCGCTGCCCGCGGCGGAGCGCACGGTCTCCTGACTGTCCAGGCTCAGCCCGGCCTTGTCCGGTGCGAGTTCGGCCTTCTTGCCGTCCACGGACAGCTGGAGGGGTGCCTCGGCGCGCTTGCCGAGTGCGGCGTCCAGCTTCGCGACGCCCTCCTCCTTCGTGCCGCCGCCGATGTCGACGCCCAGGACGGTGGTGCCCTTGGGAACGTCGGAGTGGTTCACCAGCAGTCCGGCGCCGTACGCGACAGCGAGCAGACCGACGACACCGGCGCAGAGGAGGACCAGCTTGGAGCGGCCCTTCTTCTTCGCGGGCGCGGGCGTCGGCGTGGGGCGGGCGGGGGCGGGCGACAGGTCGACGGGACCGCCGGGTCCTGCCGGTCCGGTGCCCATCGCGTCGTCCGGGATACGGGGCGTCAGATCGGGACGCCCGCCACCGGGGCCGCCGGGGCTCGGGAACGGCGAGCGACGCTCCGGCGGAACGACGGGGATGCCGCTGGTGAGCGTGTCACCGGAGACATTGCCGCCGGGTCCGGCGGAGGCCGGGGCCGCGAACTGGGGCGTCAGCACCGCCGTGTCGTCGGACATCCGCGGGGGGACGCCACCGGGGGCGCCGGGACCCTTCGAACCCGCGGGGCCACCGGAGCCTCGCGGACCGCCGGGGCCCGGGCCGCCCGCTCCGTCGAGGTTCGGGGTGAGGGGCGAGGTGCCGGTGACCGGGCCCGTGGTGGGTCCGGAGGGGCCCGGCGTACGCACCCCGAGGTTCGGCGTGGGGCGCCGGCCGGCTGCGGGGCCCGCGGGGCCGCCGTGGCCGGACTCGTCGACGGCGTTGCCGCCGGGGCGGGGTGCGTCCTGGTCGCCCGTGCGCTGCGGGCCGTCCGAGAAGTACGGCAGGTCGGGGCGGGGCGGGGCGGGCGCCTCGCCCGTGGGGCCGCCGGCGCCACCGGTCGCGCTGCCGCTGCCGCCGACGACCGAGGTGTTCGTGGGGGCCTTGCGCGGGGCGAACCAGTCGCTGCCGCTCTTCTCCCTGGCCGGCTTGTCGGCAGCCGGTTCCGCGGGCGCGGAACCGGCCCTCGCCTCGGCGCCCGGCGCGGCGTCGGACTCACCCGACGCACCGCCCTGCGCGGGCGAGCCGGGGCGCGGGATGCTGCCCGTGCGCTCGGCGTCGGCGCTGTCGGCGTCGCTCACGGGCGTACGCATGACAACCGGCGGGATGGGACGCGATCCCGGAATGTTGATCCGGATGCGTGTTGTCAGCGTCGTCTCGGTCCTCGGCTCCTCGGACTGAGGCGGGTCCGCAGGCTCCGGGGCCCCCTCCGGGGCGTCCTGCGAAGGGTGCGGCGACGGATACTGGCGGGATCCGTACGGCGGCGTCCCCGAGGGGTACGCGGCTCCTCCGCGCCCCTGGGGCCCGGAGGACGAACTGTCAGTTTCACGACTCAAAGCAGGTTCTCCCGATTGGCTCCGCCGCCCGTACTTCCCCCATGCCGCAGGCCAGGGGACGGCTCGGCGCGCAAACAACCATACTGGCCGCCGCCGGCAGACACCCCGCGACCGGGGGAGACGACTGCGTGACCACCGGACGGACAAGGGGCATTACGGGATCGGACCTGGCACATTACTTGCCAGGTCGGCCGCTGTCGGCGCCCGGTTGGGGCGACCGCGACATGGTGGCACAGATCACAGCGATCGCCATCCCGCCCAGCAGGAAGAGGGTGAGGCCCAGTTCATCGCCGAAGACATAATCGCCCTCCGGTCGTCCGCCGAGCAGAAGAACGACCGAAATCAGCCAGCCCGCCGCGGGTGCCAGGGCGCCGAGCTGGGTGCCGAAGACACCGCGCCCGCCGTAGAACAGTCCGGCACAGGCTGCCAGCGCGAGCAGCAACCCGGCGGGGAACCAGGCGGCTTGGACGAACGCCCCGGCGATCCCGACGAGCGCGCCGAGAACGGCGAGGCCCACATAGGCGGCGATCCGCCCGGGGTTGAGGGGCGCGGCGAGACCGGTGCCCCGAATGTCCTTGGAGGGTGGGCCGGTGCGCGGTGTGCGCTGCTTGCCGCTCATTGCTCCGCCCCCGGTACACCGGCGAACAGATCGTCTTCGCGCGCCCCTTGAGGGGCTCCGGAGGCGCCGTGCACCAACTCGTAGTACTCGGTGGTGAAGACGGGCTGGCCGAGGTCGTTGGAGAGGGCGAAGAAGGGGCCGTCCACGGCGATCTGCGTGGCATGGGCCCGCATCGCCGCACCCTTGGCCACCGCATGGGCGGAGCCGTCGATCTGCGCGGTGATCCTCGCGTCGTCGACCACACCCGGCACGTCGTCGATGGCGGCGATCCCCGGGAAGGCGTCCGGCGCCGTGTCCCGCAGGCGCGCGAAGCCCTCTTCGGCGACCGAACGCGGCACCCGGTTCCAGTAGATCTTGGCGACGGTGTGCGCCGCGCCCGATCCGGTGCGGTACGCGGGATCGGCGGCGAGCTCCGCCGCGCGCATCGCGACGCGGTGCGCCTGGATGTGGTCGGGGTGCCCGTAGCCGCCGTCGGGGTCGTAGGTGACGAGGACCTGCGGGCGCACCGAGCGGATCACCTCCACGAGGTACCCGGCTGCGTCGTCCACGTCCGCGTCCCAGAAAGCTCCGGGGCGGCGGTTCTGCTCGGCGCCCATCATTCCGGAGTCGCGGAAGCATCCTGGGCCGCCGAGGAGCCGGTGGTCGGTGACCCCGAGCTCTTTCATCGCCGCGGCAAGTTCGCCTTGGCGGTAGGGGCCCAGGGTGTCGTCCCGGTCTGCTGCGAGATGCGCGAGCGCGGGCGGGATGATCTCGCCCTCCTCGCCGAGCGTGCAGGTCACCAGGGTGACCTGGGCACCCTCGGCCGCGTACCTGGCCATGGTGGCCCCGTTGTTGATCGACTCGTCGTCGGGGTGCGCGTGCACCAGGAGCAGACGCCGGGCGGGATGGTCCTTCATGGGGACCAGCCTACGAGCCGAGAGCGCCAGGCCCGACCGCACCCGCGCACGGACCGCCGACGAGCCGGGTCTCAGAACTTGAGGCTTCCGATCATGCCGGCCACATTCGTGGTCAGGTTCGAGATGCTGGGCGCAATGGACGAGCTGGCGAGATAGAAACCGAGCAGCGCGCAGACCACCGCATGTCCGCCCTTCAGTCCGGATTTCCGGATCAGCAGGAAGACGACGATCGCCAGCAGCACCACCGCCGAAATCGAGAGTGCCACGGCGGTTCACCTCCATCAGTACGGTCGGGACGGGCAGCACACATGGAGCCAGCAGGTTCATACCCACCAAGCGCTACGGATCATAACTATCCGTGGCACCGCATTGATCGGGGCACAGCAGCACGAGGGGCGCACGACGGGGCGGTCGGGGACTAGGTTCGGGCTCATGACTTCGCAGAAGATCTCATTTCCCCGTCAGCACGCCAGGACGATGCGATTCACCCTCGGCGCTCCCCGCGCGTTCACCGTTTCACCCGACGGAGAGCGGGTGGTCTTCCTGCGGTCGGGCTCCGGCACGGACCGGTCGAGCCGGCTGTGGGTGCTGGATCTGCCGGAGGGCGGCACGCCGAAGGAGCGCGTCGTCGCCGACCCCGAGACGCTGCTCGGCGGTTCGGCGGAGCGATTGTCGGCCCAGGAGCGGGCCCGGCGCGAGCGCAGCCGCGAGGGTTCATCGGGGATCGTCGGCTACGCGGTCGACGCGGCAGCCGAGTTGGCCGCTTTCGCGCTCTCCGGGAAGGTGTACGTCGCAAAGTTGCGGGCGGGTACGGCGCGTGCGCTGCCGGTGCCGGGCCCGGTGATCGACCCGAGGCCGTCGCCGGACGGGCGCCACATCGCGTATGTGTCCAAGGGCGCTCTGCGCGTCGTGGGCGCCGAGGGCGACGGGGACCGGGCGCTCGCGGAACCGGAGGACGGACATGTCTCCTACGGCCTCGCGGAGTTCATCGCGGCCGAGGAGATGCAGCGCTCCCGGGGCTTTTGGTGGTCGCCGGAGTCGGACCGGCTGCTGGTCGCCCGGGTCGACGACAGCCCCGTGCAGCGGTGGTGGATCGCGGATCCCGCGCACCCGGACCGCAGGCCCGCCGAGGTCGCCTACCCGGCGGCGGGGACGCCCAACGCCGAGGTGCGGCTCTTCGTGGTGGGCCTGGACGGCACCCGTACCGAAGTGGTCTGGGACCGGACGCGCCTCCCGTATCTGGCGCAGGTGCACTGGTCGTCGGCCGGGGCTCCGCTGCTGCTCGTACAGACCCGTGACCAGCAGAGCCAGCTCTTCCTCGCGGTGGACACGGAGACGGGTACGACGCGGACGGTGCATGTCGACGAGGACCCGGTGTGGCTGGAAATCTTCCCCGGTGTGCCCGCCTGGGCGCCGGACGGGCGGCTCGTGCGGATCGCGGACGAGGGCGGGGCGCGGGTGCTCGCGGTCGGCGACCGGCTGCTGACCGGGGCGCAGTTGCAGCTCCAGGCGGTCCTGGACATCGGTGAGTCGGATGTCCTGGTCTCGGCGTCGGCGGGCGAGGAGGCCGCGGAGCCGGAGATCGGCGAGAGCCATGTGTACCGGGTCAATGAGCTGGGCGTCGAGCGGGTCTCCGAAGGGGCGGGGGTGCATTCGGCCGTCCGCGCGGGCGGCGTGACGGTGCTGGTCTCCCACTCGCCGGCGCGGCCCGGGGCCCGTGCCGTTGTGCTCCGGGACGGCAAGCGGATCGCCACCGTCGCAAGTCATGCGGAAGAGCCGGTTCTGTCGGCGCGGGTGCACCTCACCGAGGGGGGCGCACGGCGAATTCCGTGCGCCGTGCTGCTCCCCGAGGGGTACAAAGAGTCGGACGGTCCGCTTCCGGTACTCATGGATCCGTACGGCGGCCCGCACGGCCGACGGGTGCTCGCCGCCCACAATCCGCATCTGACGTCGCAGTGGTTCGCCGATCAGGGCTTCGCGGTGGTCGTCGCGGACGGCCGGGGCACACCGGGGCGTTCACCGGGCTGGGAGAAGGCCGTCAAGAACAACACCGCCCTCACCGTGGACGACCAGATCGAGGCGCTGCACGCGCTCGCCGGACAATTCCCGCTGGATCTCGGCAAGGTGGCGATCCGGGGCTGGTCGTTCGGCGGCTACCTGGCGGCCCTGGCCGTGCTGCGGCGGCCGGATGTCTTCCACGCGGCGGTGGTGGGCGCGCCGGTGACCGACCAGCGGCTGTACGACACCCACTACACCGAGCGCTATCTCGGCGACCCGGCGAAGCAGCCGGAGGTGTACGCGCACAACTCGGTGCTGACGGACGAGGGGCTCTCCGAGGCCGCGGACCAGGTCCGGCCGATGATGATCGTCCATGGTCTGGCGGACGACAATGTGGTGGCCGCGCACTCGCTCAGGCTGTCGTCGGCGCTGCTCTCGGCGGGGCGCCCGCACGAGGTGCTGCCGCTCAGCGGGGTGACGCACATGACGCCGCAGGAGCAGGTGGCGGAGAATCTGCTGCTGCTCCAGGTGGAATTCCTGAAGCGGTCGTTGGGGCTGCGGGGGTGACCTGACCAGGGGCGCCCGGCGGTCGATTCCAGCCATGCCGTCACCAGCCCGGCGGGGGCCGGTGACGGGGGCGCCGGGCAACGGAACAGGCAACCGGCCGGGGGGACTTGACGGCCCCGGCCGGTTCACGGCACCCGGACGGCCGTACGCCGACCATGTTGGCGCGTTCGTATTTCGGGCGCGAGACGGCCAAGTTGCCGGCACGTCAACGTGTTCAGACCGCCCGACTGCTCCCGGAAGGCGGCGGCCCGCCCCCCTCCCCCGCGGCGTCCTTCCGGCCCGGCTCGTCCGACTTCTCCTCGGCCCCGGCTTCCCTCGCCACCGTCGTCTCCCCCGGCGTCTCCACCAGCCACTCCGGCGGAACCACCTGCTTCTCCTCCGCGAAGTGGCAGGCCGAATCATGACCGGCCGGTGTGTCCGTCTGCCGGAAGGCCGCAGGGACCGCCAGCAGCGGCACCTCCCGTTCGCACCGCTCCTGCGCCTTCCAGCAGCGGGTGCGGAAGCGGCAGCCGGAGGGCGGGTTGGCGGGCGAGGGGACGTCGCCGTGCAGGATGATCCGCTCCCGGCGCTCGCGGGCCTTCGGATCCGGCACCGGGACGGCGGAGAGCAGTGCCTGGGTGTACGGATGCGTGGGGTGGTCGTAGATCTGTTCGTCGGTGCCGATCTCGACGATCCGGCCCAGATACATCACGCCCACCCGGTCGGAGATGTGCCGGACGATCGACAGGTCGTGCGCGATGAAGACATAACTCAGCCCGAACTCCGCCTGGAGCCGGTCCAGCAGATTGACGACCTGCGCCTGTACGGAGACGTCGAGGGCGGAGACGGGCTCGTCGGCGACGATGATCTCGGGGTTCAGGGCAAGTCCGCGGGCGATGCCGATGCGCTGGCGCTGGCCGCCGGAGAACTGGTGCGGATAGCGGTTGATGTACTCCGGGTTGAGCCCGACGACATTCAGCAGGTCCTGGACCTTGCGGCGCCGTTCGCCCTTGGGGGCCACCTCGGGGTGGATCTCGTACGGCTCCCCGATGATGTCGCCGACGGTCATCCGGGGGTTGAGGGAGGTGTACGGGTCCTGGAACACCATCTGGATGTTGCGGCGCACGGCCTTCAGGGCGCGCCCCGACATCTTGGTGATGTCCTCGCCCCTGTATCTGATCGCGCCGGCGGTCGGCTGTTCCAGATGCACCAGCATCTTGGCCACGGTCGACTTGCCGCAGCCCGACTCCCCCACGATGCCGAGCGTCTCGCCGGCCGCCAGGTCGAAGGACACCCCGTCGACCGCCTTGACGGAGCCGATCTGCTTCTTGATCAGGATGCCCTGGGTCAGCGGGTAGTACTTGACCAGATCGCGGACCTCCAGAATGGGTTCGCCGCCCGCGCGGGTGCTCCCCGGTTCAGTGTGCATCGAGCGTCTCCTTCCAGAAGTAGCAGGCGCTCTCACGGTGCTCGGCCACCTCGAAGAGAGGCGGTACCTCGCCCCGGCAGATCTCCTGGGCCATCGGGCAGCGCGGGTTGAAGGCACAGCCGGGCGGGATGCGCAGCAGGTTGGGCGGCAGACCCTTGATCGCGTACAGCGCCTGTCCCTTCTGGTCCAGGCGCGGGATCGACTGGAGCAGGCCCTTGGTGTACGGGTGGGCAGGTGCCCGGTAGATCTCGTGGACGGGGGCGGTCTCGACGATCCGGCCCGCGTACATCACGGCGATCTTGTCGGCGACGTCCGCGACGACACCGAGGTCGTGGGTGATCAGGATCAGGCCCATGTTCAGCTCGCGCTGGAGCTCGGCGAGCAGGTCCATCACCTGGGCCTGGACGGTCACATCGAGGGCGGTGGTGGGTTCGTCCGCGATGATCAGCGAGGGTTCCAGCGCCATCGCCATGGCGATCATGATGCGCTGGCGCATTCCGCCGGAGAACTGGTGAGGGTAGTTCCCGACACGTTCCTTCGCGGCCGGGATACGGACCCGGTCCATCAGCTCGACGGCCTTCAGCCTGGCGTCCTTGCGGGACAAACCACGGTGGACGACGAACATCTCGCCGAGCTGCTCCCCCACGCTGAGCACGGGGTTGAGGGAGGAGAGCGCGTCCTGGAAGATCATGGCCATCTCCTGGCCGCGGATCTTCCGGCGCTCGTCCTTCTTCATCTTCAGCAGATCGCTGTCCTTGAAGAGGATCTCGCCGCCGCTGATCCTTCCCGGGGGCATGTCGAGAATGCCCATGATCGCCTGTGCGGTGACCGACTTGCCGGAGCCGGACTCGCCGAGGACGGCCAGCGTCTCGCCCTCGGCCACCGAGCAGTCGACCCCGTTGACGGCCTTGGCCACCCCGTCGCGGGTGTGGAACTCCACATGCAGATCGCGCACTTCGAGCAACATGGCACCGGGCTCCTCAGCGCAGCTTGGGGTCGAGGGCGTCGCGCACCGCGTCGCCGAGCATGATGAAAGCGAGCACGGTGATCGCCAGTGCTCCGGCGGGCCAGAGCAGCATGTGCGGGGCGTTGCGGATGTACTGGGACGCGGCGGAGATGTCGATGCCCCAGGAGACGGCCGGTGGTTTCAGGCCGACGCCGAGGAAGGAGAGGGTCGCCTCCAGCGAGATGTACGTACCGAGCGCGATGGTCGCGACGACGATCACCGGGGCGACGGCATTCGGGGTGACGTGGCGCAGCAGCATCCGTGAGTTGGAGGCGCCGAGCGCCCGTGCCGCCTGCACGTAGTCGTTCTGTTTGGCGGTGATCACGGAACCTCGGGCGATACGGGCGATCTGCGGCCAGCCCAGCAGCACGATGAAGCCGATCACCGGCCAGACGGTGGAGCTGGTGATCACGGAGAGGAAGACCAGGCCGCCGAGGACCACCGGAACACCGAAGAAGACATCGGTGACGCGGGAGAGGACCGAGTCCCACCAGCCGCCGAAGAATCCGGCCAGGCCGCCGAGGAGACCGCCGAGCAGGGTGACGCCCAGGGTGGCGCAGACGCCGACGGTCACCGAGTTCCTGGCCCCGTAGACGGTACGGGTGTAGACGTCGCAGCCCTGCCCGTCGAAGCCGAAGGGGTGACCGGGCTGCGAGCCCTCCTGGGCCTTGCCCAGGTTGCAGTTGAGGGGGTCCTGATTCGCGATCAGCGACGGCCAGATCGAGATGATCACCAGGAAGAGGATGACCAGGGAGGAGATGACGAAGACGGGGTTGCGGCGCAGGTCCCGCCACGCGTCGGACCACAGACTGCGCGGCTTCTCGGCGGGGCCGGTGCCTTCGGGGCCGCCCGGTGTCCTTTCGAGGGTCGTGCCCTCCTCCAGGGCGAGGTCCATCACGCCTCCCGCTCCCGCCGACGAGATCGACTCGTACGGTGTCTGCTCAGGCATAGCGGATCCTCGGGTCGAGTACGGCGTACAGCAGGTCGACGATCAGGTTCGCCGCCAGGAAGACGAGGACCAGAATGGTGACGAACCCGACGACGGTCTGGGAGTTCTGACGCAGAATGCCCTGGTAGAGCTGGTAACCGACGCCATGGATGTTGAAGATCCGCTCCGTGACGATCGCGCCTCCCATCAGGGCGCCCACATCCGTACCGATGAAGGTGACGACCGGGATCAGCGAGTTGCGCAGCAGATGACGGATGACGACGCGGCGCCTGGGCAGCCCTTTGGCGACGGCGGTACGGACGTAGTCGGCGCGGGCGTTCTCGGCGATCGAGGTCCGGGTGAGGCGGGTGACGTACGCCAAGGAGACGGAGGCGAGGACGAGCCCGGGGATGAGGAGTTCGTTGAAGGGCGCCTCGGGCGATACGGAGGGTTTGATGACGCCCCACTGCACTCCGAGGAGGAGTTGCAGCAGCAGACCCGTGACGAAGGTCGGGATGGAGATGACGACCAGGGTCAGGATGAGCACGGTGGTGTCGACGGGGCGGCCGCGGCGCAGACCGGTGACGACACCGAGACTGATACCGATGACGATCTCGAAGACGATCGCGACGACGGTGAGCCGGACCGTGACGGGGAAGGCGGTGGCCATCAGCTCGGTGACCTTCTGCCCGTTGAACGCGGTGCCGAAGTCGCCGGTGAAGACATTGCCCATGTAGGTGAGGTATTGCTGCCAGACGGGCTTGTCGAGGCCGAATTCCGAGCGGAGTCGAGCTGCGGTCGCCGGATCGCACTGGCGTTCACCGCAGAGGCCCGCGATGGGGTCGCCCATCACGTTCACCATGAGGAAGATCAACAGCGTGGTGCCGAAGAAGACCGGGATCATCTGCAGCAGCCGCCGGATCACATAACGTCCCATGAAGGGCTCCGGGGGTCGCGAGGGTCAAAGGCGCGGGGCTGGGGAATGACGCGTCGACGGGATGCGGAAGCCGGGCGGCCGGTGCCAGGAACGCACCGGCCACCTGGCCTCAACGGGTCACTTGACCTTGATCTGCTCGTACACCGGGACGCTGAACTGACTGAGCGACACATTGGTGATCCGCTCCGAGTAGCCGGCGCTGCCGTTCTGGTACCAGAGCGGGATCACGGGCATCTGCGCGACCAGGACCCTCTCCGCGTCCTGGAACGTCGGGACGGCCTTGGCCTTGTCGGACTCGGCGTTGGCCTTGTCGACGAGGCCGTCGAACTGCTTGTTGCTCCACTTGCCGTCGTTGGACGAGGCGTCGGTGTAGTACACCGGCTGCAGGAAGTTCTGGATCAGCGGGTAGTCCATCTGCCAGCCGGCCCGCCAGGCGCCGGTCAGCTTCTGCTGGGAGACCTGGCTGCGGAAGTCGGCGAAAGTGCCGATGGGGGCGCCGACGCACGCCTTGTTGTTGCCCATCGCCTTGTTGATGCTGTTGCAGACGGCATCGACCCACTCCTTGTGCGAGCCGGTGTCCGCGTTGTACGAGATCTTGAGCTGGCCGCCGGGAATGCCGCCGCCCTCCTGGATCAGCTTCTTGGCGTTCGCCGCGTTGTACTCGCAGGGCGCGCCGCACAGCCCCTCCTTGAAGCCGCCGTTCGCTCCGAGGACCGGGGAGGTCCAGTCGGAGGCGGGGGTGCGGGTCTTCCGGAAGATCTGACTGGTGATCTGCTCACGGTTGATCGCCATCGACAGGCCCTGGCGGACCTTGATGCCGCCGGGCGTGTCCCACTTCTTCTCGTAGAAGGGGAAGGCGAGCGTCTGGATGATGCCGGCCGGGGTGTTGATGTACCGGCCGCCGAGGTCCGCCTTGACGTTCTTCAACTGCGAGGCGGGCACATCGTCGACGAGGTCGAGGTTGCCGGCCGTCAGGTCGGTGTAGGCGGTGTTGCTGTCGGTGTAGACCATGAGGTCGATGCCACCGTTCTGTGCCTTGTCCTCCCCTGGGTACATGTCCCACTTGCGCAGGTTCATCGACGCGCCCTTGGTGTACTTGGCGATGGTGTACGGGCCGTTGCCGATCGGCTTGGACAGCCAGGCGGCGTGGTCGGTGAAGAAGGCCCTGGGCAGCGGGGCGAAGGCCGGATAGCCGAGGGTGTCGGGCCAGAGGGAGAACTTCTGCGACAGCTTGACCTTGAAGGTCCTGTCGTCGACGAGCTTGAGGCCGGAGAGTGTGTTCGCCCTGGAGCTGCCGGAGTCGGGGTGGACCTTGCGGTATCCGTCGATGTAACCGAAGAAGTAGGCGTTCTTCTGATTGTTCTTCAGCAGGGCCCCGTAGTTCCAGGCGTCCACGAACGACTTCGCGGTGATCCTCTCGCCGTCACTGAAGGTCCAGCCGTCCTTCACGGTGATCGTGAAATTCTGGTTGTCCTTGGATTCGATCTTCTCGGCGAGCACATTGATGGCCGCGCCGGTCTTCGGGTCGTACCTCTTGAGTCCCCGGAAGATCATGTCGAGGACCTTGCCGCCCTGCACCTCGTTGGTGTTCGCGGGCTCCAGTGGATTCTGCGGGTCACCCCAGGAAGAGCTCACGATTCCGTTGGCCCCTCCGCCGCCACCACCGCCGCTGCCCCCTCCGCCGCACGCCGTCGCCGTCAGGGCGACGGCCACCGCACATGCGGCCCACTTGGCCTGCGTGGCTCCGGGCATGGAGTGCCTCCTCTTTGTTCTCCGTCTCACGTGGAGTCAGATATCACCTCATAGCTCCCATTACACACATTTACTCCACCCATTCGGGCCCTGCGGAACCGCCCCGAGTGGCACCCCGGGGCCGGGGGCGCACGACCGGCCGCGCCGCCGCACGGCGACGCGACGAGAGGGCCGAGGGCGGATCCAACATGAACCCGTCACACGCCGGCCCGATAACGGCCGCGCATCGAATGCGCATCGACTACGTAGTCACTCGGTCGAACGTACGGATTCCGAGACGGCCCCGCCCGAATAACGGACTCAACGCCCGAATTCTACCGATTCCCCACGAACATCCCTTCGGGGAGAGCAAACGGAGGCAAAGACACGCCCATTCAAAGGTAATGGATTGTCTAAATTTCCAAAGAGCGCCCCAAGGAGGCAGGACATTCATTGACCCTGCATGAATTGCGTTGAAAAGGTCCGGGTAGCCCGTAGGTGTGACCTGCGGAGTCCTTCGACCCTCCGGGCCAGGAGCACCATGACGATTCCAACCCCGCACGCCGCCACCGCCGTTGAGGTGGAGGATGCGAAGCCGCAGCCCACAGCGGGCCCGTCCGTGACCAAGGGCAGCGACGGCCGCTCGCCGGGCGCGATGGCCTGGCTGCGTTTCAAGCGCGACCGTACGGGCGTGATTTCGGCCTATGTGGTCATTTTCTTCTTCGTGATCGCCGTCTGCGCGCCACTGATCGCGAAGCTGTACGGCAAGGACCCGTACACGACATACGGGTCGAACGATCCCAGCCTGCTGGACGAATTCGGCTCGCCGATACTGCCCAACGGTGGTATCAGCGGCGACTTCTGGTTCGGCATCGAGCCCGGACTCGGCCGGGACGTCTTCACCTTCCTGCTCTACGGCATCCGCAACTCGCTGCTCATCGCCGCGGCAACCACCTTGCTGGTGACGGTGATCGGCATCGCCGTCGGTATCACCGCGGGCTATCTGGGCGGCAAGACCGACTACCTCGTGGGCCGGGTCATCGACATCCTGCTGGCCTTCCCCTCCACGCTCTTCTTCATCGCCTTCTGGCCGGTGATGCTCTCGATCCTGGTCGCTCCGGACGAGAACACCCCGGTCTGGCTGACCGTCGTCAGCCTCATCTCGGTCATGACGGCCTTCGGCTGGGCGTCCATCGCACGGCTGCTGCGCGGCGAGGTACTCGCCCTGCGCGAGCGCGAGTTCGTCGAGGCGGCGAAGGTGACCGGTGCCTCCCCGGCACGGATCATCTTCAAGGAACTGCTGCCCAACCTCTGGACGCCGATCCTCATCCAGGCCACGCTCGCGCTGCCCGCGTACGTCACCGCGGAGGCGGGCCTCGCCTTCCTCGGTGTCGGCCTCACCGACCCGACACCCGACTGGGGCGTGATGATCCAGCGCGGATCGGACGTCTACCAGAGCGACATCACGTTCATGCTCTTCCCCGGCGTCGCGATGGTGATCTTCGTCATCGCCTTCAACCTGCTGGGCGACTCGGTGCGTGACGCACTGGACCCGAAGACCAAGCGCTGAACGGCACTTCGTCCGGCCGGGCGACGGGGCCCACCGGATCAATCGTTTCTCTCCATCGACCAGAGCAGGAAGCCATGTCCCTTTCCCGCAGAAACTTCGTCATCGCCACGTCGGTCGCGGCTGGCGGTTCGATGGTCCTCTCCGCGTGCAGCAGCGGCAGCTCGACCAACAAGAAGGGCGGCGGCGCCGGACACGGCGGTGCCGACAAGTACACCGGCTCGGTCGTCGTCGGCACGAAGGCCGACTCCACCGGTCCCGCCGCAGAGATCCCGGGCGCGAAGAAGGGCGGCACGATCCGCGGCATCGCCCCGGACGACTTCTCCCACCTCGACCCGCAGCGCATCTACTTCTCGTGGAACTCCGCGATCGGCGACCTCTTCATCCGCAGCCTGACCGGTTACAAGATCGCGGCGGACGGCTCGATGAAGCTGGTCGGTGACCTCGCCACCGACGCGGGCACCATGGCGGACGGCGGTAAGACCTGGACCTTCACCCTGAAGGACGGTCTGAAGTGGGAGGACGGCAGCGAGCTCACCGTCGAGGACGTGCGCCACGGCATCGAGCGCGGGTTCGCCAGCTTCACCACCGAGGGCGCGGGCTACGCCCAGACCGCGCTGACCGGCACGGCCGACTTCCGCTCGAAGTACAAGGGCCCGTTCAGCGGAAAGCACCTCGACTCGGTCGTGACCGACGCCAAGGCGAAGACGATCACCTTCAAGCTGGCCGAGGCCCGTCCGGACCTCAACTTCACCCTGGCGATGACCTCCTACGGCGCCGTCCCGGTCAAGGGCGACACCAAGGACAAGTACGACAAGGACCCGGTCTCGGCGGGTCCGTACCGAATCAAGGCGCACGCCGTCGACAAGTCGATGACGCTGGTGCGCAACCCGCACTGGGACCCCAACACGGACTCGATCCGTAACGCGTACCCGGACAGCTTCGTCTACGAGTTCGGGCCCGAGTCCCTGCAGGCCGCCGACCGCCTGATCGCCAACGACGGCGACGACAAGTACGCGGTCATGGCGTACAGCGGCGTCCCGGCCGAGCGCATCCAGAAGGTCCTCACCGACCCCGAGCTGAAGAAGCGGACCTTCAACGGTCTGCTGACCGGCATCTACTACTACGCGATCAACACCAAGCGGATCACGGACCTGAAGGTGCGTCAGGCCATCATTCACGCCTGGCCGCTGGAGCAGATCCGCAAGATCTACGGTGGTCCCTCGGCCGGTGACTACGCGACTTCCATCCTCAGCCCCGACATCGTCGGCTACGCCAAGGACGACGTCTACGGCAAGCTGAAGAAGCCGCAGGGCGACCCGGAGGCGGCGAAGAAGCTGCTGAAGGAGGCCGGCAAGGAAGGCCAGAAGGTCGTCTACGCCTTCCCCCAGGGCAACAACTACAACAAGACCAAGGTCGTCATCGAAAACGCCCTCAAGGCGGCCGGCTTCAACCCGGTCATCAAGCCGCTGGACTCCACCAGCTACTACGACCAGATCCAGCAGATCGACAACCAGTTCGACGTGATGTGGTTCGGCTGGTCCCCGGACTGGCCGACCGGCTACACGCTGATGCAGCCGCTGTTCGACGGTGGCACGATCGCCAACGGCGCCAACAACATCTCGCAGCTGAACGTCGACTGGGTCAACGAGGCGATCAAGAAGAACGTCGTCATCGCCGACCCGACGGAGGCCGGCAAGGCCTGGGCCGCGCTGGACAAGCGAATCATGACGGAGGAGGCGCCGATCATCCCCGAGACGTTCCAGCGCCGCTTCTACCTCTACGGCGAGAAGGTCGGCGGCGCCATGTTCCATCCGCTGTGGTCCTCGGCCGTCTTCTACAAGCTGTTCGTGAAGGCCTGACGCCGACACTCCTGAGGCGGGGCGCCCGTGCGGCGCCCCGCCCGCTCCCCTCCCCCTCGTCGGCGTCTGCCAGGGAAATCCATCGCCATGTTCCGCTTCCTCATCCGCCGGGCAATCGGCGCACTGGTCATCCTGCTGATCATCAGTGCCATCACTTTCGTCCTCTTCTACGTCGCGCCCCGCGACCCAGCTCGTGTGGCCTGCGGCAAGGTGTGCACACCCGAGACGCTGGCGCTGGTCAAACGCAACCTCGGCATATCCGACCCGCTGCCGGTGCAGTACTGGCACTGGTTGCAGGCGGTGTTCGTCGGGAGGGACTACTCGTCGTTCGGGCACTGCCCCGCGCCGTGCCTCGGCTACTCCTTCCACAACCGCGAGCCGGTCCTGGGCACCATCCTGGACCGCTTCCCGACCACGCTCTCCCTCTCCCTCGGCAGCGCGGTCGTCTTCGTGATCTTCGGTGTGGGCACCGGCATGCTCGCCGCGGTCAAGCAGGGCAAGGCGCTGGACAAGGTGGCGTCCTCGGCGTCGCTGATCGGCTCCTCGATGCAGATCTACATCGTCGGCGTGGTCGCCATGTACTACCTCGCGGACCAGTGGCACATCCTGAGCCGGCCCAAGGACGTCCCCTTCACCGAGAGCCCGTCCGCCTGGTTCTCCGGGCTGCTGCTGCCCTGGCTGGTGCTGGCGCTGATCTTCACCGCCAACTACACCCGTATGGCACGCTCCCAGCTCGTCGAAACGCTGAGCGAGGACTACGTGCGCACCGCACGCGCCAAGGGCCTCTCCCGGCGGACGGTGTTCTTCAGATTCGCCTGGCGCGGGGCCATGGGCCCGATCGTCACCATCTTCGGTCTCGACCTCGGTGTGCTGTTCGGCGGCGCGATCATCACCGAGAAGACCTTCGGCCTGCACGGCATCGGTGCGCTCTCCGTCAAGGCGGTCGGCGACAACGACCTGCCCCTGCTGCTCGGAGTCGTGCTGGTCGCGGCAGGAGCGATCGTCGTGTTCAACATCATCGTCGACGCCGTGTACGCCCTCATCGACCCGCGCGTCCGCCTCGCCTAGGGAGAGATCCAGTGAGCACCCCCTTCCTCTCCGTACGCGATCTGCGCGTGCACTTCTCCACCGAAGACGGCATGGTCAAGGCCGTCGACGGGCTGTCCTTCGACATCGAGAAGGGCAAGACGCTCGGCATCGTCGGCGAGTCCGGTTCCGGCAAGTCCGTCACCAACCTGACCATCCTCGGCCTGCACCACCCCGACCACACCGAGATCGAGGGCGAGATCCTGCTCGACGGGCAGGATCTGCTGGCCGCCTCGGAGCGGGAGCTGGAGCGGCTGCGCGGCAACAAGATGGCCATGATCTTCCAGGACTCGCTGGCCTCGCTGTCGCCGTACCACACCATCGGCCGGCAGATCGGCGAGACGTACCGCAAGCACACCGGCGCCTCCAAGCGGGAGGCCCAGGCGCGGGCCGTCGAGATGCTCACCAAGGTGGGCATCCCGCAGCCCGATCTGCGGGTGGACGACTATCCGCACCAGTTCTCCGGCGGTATGCGCCAGCGCGCGATGATCGCCATGGCGCTGGTCTGCGACCCCGAGCTGCTGATCGCGGACGAGCCGACCACCGCGCTGGACGTCACCGTGCAGGCCCAGATCATGGACCTGCTCAAGGACCTCCAGCAGGAGACCGGCACCTCGATCATCTTCATCACCCACGACCTCGGCGTCATCGCCGACATCGCGGACGACGTGCTGGTGATGTACGGCGGGCGGTGCGTGGAGCGCGGCACCAAGAAGGAGGTGCTGCGGGCGCCGCAGCACCCGTACACCTGGGGTCTGCTGGGATCCATGCCGAGCCTCGAAGGCCCGGTCGACGTACCGCTGTCGCCGATCCCCGGCACCCCTCCGAGCCTGCTCAACCCGCCGACCGGCTGCCGCTTCCACCCCCGGTGCACGTTCACCGAGCAGGTCGGCGGCAAGCGCTGCGCGACGGACCAGCCGCCGCTGGAGCTCACCGCCGGGCGCGGCGCCGCCTGCCACCTCACCGCGGAGCAGCGCGCCGAGTTCTTCGCAGACTTCGCCGGCACCCGGCCCAACTGACGTACAAGAGACGGGACTTCCCCACCATGAGCAGCAAAGATCCCCTCCTGGACGTCTCCGGACTCACCAAGCACTTCCCGATCAAGGGCGGCTTCCCGATCCGGCGGACGGTCGGCGCGGTCCAGGCCGTCGACGGGCTGGACTTCACCGTGGGCGCGGGCGAGAGCCTGGGCCTGGTCGGCGAATCCGGCTGCGGCAAGTCGACCACGGGCCGGCTGATCACCCGCCTCCTGGAGCCCACGGCCGGCACGATCTCCTACCGCGGGCAGGACATCGCCCACGCCTCGCGCAAGCAGCTGGCGCCGGTCCGCTCCGAGATCCAGATGATCTTCCAGGACCCGTACGCCTCGCTGAATCCGCGGCAGACCGTCGGCAAGATCATCACCGCGCCGATGGAGATCAACGGCATCGACCCGGCGGGCGGCCGCGAGGCGCGCGTGCGAGAGCTGCTGGAGACCGTCGGGCTCAACCCGGAGCACTACAACCGCTTCCCGCACGAGTTCTCCGGCGGTCAGCGCCAGCGCATCGGGGTGGCCCGCGCGCTCGCCCTGGAGCCGAAGCTGATCGTGGCCGACGAGCCGGTCTCGGCGCTGGACGTGTCGATCCAGGCCCAAGTGGTGAACCTGCTGCAGAAGCTGCAGAAGGAACTCGGCATCGCGTTCCTGTTCATCGCCCACGACCTGGCCATCGTGCGCCACTTCTCGCAGCGCGTGGCGGTCATGTACCTCGGCAAGATCGTGGAGATCGCCGACCGCGAGGACCTGTACGGCAACCCGCGTCACCCCTACACCAAGGCACTGCTCTCCGCCGTGCCCGAGGTCACCGCCGACGACGTGCCGGCCCGTGAACGCATCCGCCTCGCCGGTGACGTTCCCTCTCCGGTCAACCCGCCGTCGGGCTGCCGCTTCCGTACCCGCTGCTGGAAGGCGACGGAGAAGTGCGCGAGCGAGGCTCCGCCGCTGATACGGGTGGAGGGCAACCGGGACGGCCATCTGACGGCCTGCCACTACCCCGAGGATCCCCAGACCGCTTCGTCCGTCCCACAGGCCCGTAGCGCCTCTCAGGGGCCGAAGCTCAAGAAGACCACCGAAGAGCCCAAGACCGAGGCCTGACGCCCCCGGCCCCGGTCCCGGGGCACCCCCTCGCCGACGCGGACCCGATCGGTCCGCGAACCGCGAGGCTTCCCCGGCCCAAGGAACCGAGCACGTCGGCCCATTGACCCGAGCCACCTGCGAGCCCGGTTCCCGGATATACGGGAAAGGCGCCCGGAACCGATCGGTTCCGGGCGCTTCCGTATGCCCGAGTGTCTGGAGGCGGCCCTCGATCCGGCACGGGGGTTTCGAAGGCATCGCGTACCACCAGACATCGGATCAGCGCATCGCGCTCTTCCCTGGATTTCGTGCGCTGCTGGCGCTGGCGTTCTGCAACGGTGGGTGATCGCTGAGAACGACCCGAGGGCAGCCCCCACCCCCGGGTGTCGCGTGACGCACCGCGAACAGTCATAGCTGCTAGAAGTGGTCGGGCAGCCAGGGTTCGAGGTCTGCCGTACTGCGGACCAGGGACGCGAGCGCCTTCTGCGACGTGGCATGGACCCCGGCCATGCGGGCCGAAGTGGCGGACCGGTATCCACCGGCGTACCAGACCGCGAGCTGGCGCCGGGTGAACGTCACCTGTCCTTCGATGTGGGTGGGGGCGATCTCGGCTGCTCCGGCCTTCACCTGCAGCATCCAGCGGTCCCAGGAGTCGCCGGTCTCGTTCTCGATCTCGATCGGGATGGCGGTGGTGAGGTCGGCGGGCCAGCCGCGGAGCCGGACGGCTTCGGGGATGTCGAGGATGCGCAGCATCCAGGGGTGCCAGGACTCGGCGATGGGCCGGAAGTGGTGGAGGTTGTGCAGCAGAGTGGGGTAGGGCGGCAGGGCCCCGCGTCGGAACTCGACGGTCTCGGCGCGGGTGTTGTGGCGGCCGAGGAAGGCGAGCATGGCGGCGGCGGTGGGCTGGCTGACCGCCCAGAAGTCGTGGACGACAAGTCGCGTGCCGTGACGCTCGCGTCGTTTGGTGGCCAGCGACAGCACTCCGGCTGTGGGGTGGCCGGGCCTGTTGAAGCGGTAGGTGGTCAGGGCGCTCTTGTTCTCCTTCCAGGCGGACCACCAGGCGGGCCGGAGCACGGGTCCGTTCCACTGACGGGCGAGGTCACGCTGGAGCATCTGGGCGTCTTCGGTGAGGCCGTGCTCGATCTCGAAGTCCTCGCCGGTGAAGGACCTCTTGAGGTCGTCAGTGGCGACGGTCCAGGCGAATACCTGTACTGGGGCCTCCCACCCGAGCCGGCGGGCGTAGCCGTTGGAGGATGTGGAGTTCGCGGAGATCACCGCGCCTTGCTCCCGCAGAGGGCGCAGCCGCTCAGCTGTCATGCGGGCGCCCAACTGCTGGCCGCGTTCCTCCGGGGCGACGCAACCGGCACCGAGGCAGGCGCTGGGCACCGGGGAGCCCCCGAAGAACTGGTCAACGACGAAGCCGAGGCCCCCGGCGACCACCCGGCCGTCGCGGATCGCGACCTGGAGGTCGGCGTGCCGCCAGTCCGGGCCGGCGCTCGGTCAGTGAAGCCACCGGAACCCGGTCGCGCTCCGCGGCCAGCAGGGCCCTCGCCTCGTCGTTGATCCACCGAACTCGCCGCTCATCCAAGGAGATCCCTCCCAAGGGGTATCCGTACGCCTGCCGGAGAAAGGGCGCAGGAGCAGATCCAAAGTGGCCCCCGCCCGCAGGCCACCGGGTCCAGGCCTCGGCTCTGCCGAGCGCCCAGAGTGTCCTGGCCTGATGAAGAGTCAACCCGCAGTGGGCTTGCGGCGGTACGGTGACGGACAGGCCGAGCGGTATATCGCGTATACGGGCAGGTGCTCATGACCACGCGCACGACGAACCAGCTACTCCGTGACCTCGTCTCCGAGTCCGGCTTCACCTACGAAGCCTTGGCCAGGGCCGTGCGGGCGGTCGCCGCCGAATGCGGCGCCGTCTTGCGGACCAACAAGAGCGCTGTGGAGCACTGGATCACCGGAGCGACGCCCAGGGGCGACACCGGCGGCTACCTTGCCGTCGCCCTGTCCCGGCGCCTGGGCCGTCTCCTGACTCCCGCCGATCTCGGCTTCCCCGCCGCCGCAGGCGAAGCAGGCAGTGACACCATCGGGCTGTCCCTCGGGGACGACCCGATGGACGTGCTGCTGCCGATGTGGAGGTACGAATTGGACCGCCGCCGCTTCCTGACGGCCTCCGCCTACTCCGTGGCCGCCGCCGCCCTGCCTCTCTCCCACGTCCACGAGATCGCCGCCCGAACCGCCGCCGCCCGAACCGCCGCCGCCCGAACCGGCTGCACCGTCGGCATGGCCGAGGTCGCCGCCGTCCGCGACATGATCCGCGCCTTCTCCGAGATGGACGAGCGTCATGGTGGGCAGCACGGCCGCAGCGCTCTGGTCAGCTACCTCCGGGACGACGTCGCCCCGCTGTGCCGGGCCCGCTTCCGCACTGACGAGGTCCGCCAGCAGATGCTTTCGGCTGCCAGCCGTGGCGTGCACCTCCTCGGCTGGAAGAGCTACGACGTCGGCCAGCAAGGACTCGCCCAGCGCTACTACCTCCAGTCCTACGCGCTGGCCGCCGAGTCCGGTATCCCAGGGCAGGACGGGTTCGTCATGCGCACCATGGCCATGCAGGGCCTCAAGCTCCACCGCCCCGAGCACTGCCAGGGACTCGCCGAAACGGGCCTGACCCGGGCCAAGGGGCGGGTCGACGCCGAGACCGAAGCGCTGTTCCGCGTGGTCCACGCGCACACCCTGGCCAAGACCGGCAAGCACCGCGGCGCCATTGCCGAGGCCGAAAAGGCCCGCGTCCTGCTGACCGCCGCACCTGGCGATGAGGTCGAGTTCTGGGCCCTGACCTGGGGTCCGCCTGCGGCCTCCGTGTACTCCCGCACCGCCAAGGTCCATGAGACCTTGGGCGATCACCGGGCCGCAGCCGAGCAGTACGCCCTCGCCGCCACCGCCCGCCCAGCCGGAACATACGCCCGGATCGTCGCTCTCGACCTGGTCGCGGGCGCCGAGATGCACCTCAAGCGCGGCGGCATCGAGCAGGCGTGCGCCACCTGGCACCGGGCGATCGACCACATGGACGGCATCCGCTCCGTCCGCACCCGCAAGGCCGTCAGCCGCATGAGGGGCAACCTGGCCCGCTTCCGGGCCCGCGGCCTGCGGTGCGCGGCCGAACTCGACGAACGCGCCCGCGACTTCCTCGCCGGCGGCTGAGTCAGGCGTCGTGTCGAAGCGGCGCCTGTGTGTAGCGGCGGACGACCGGCTCCAAGTAGTCCGCGTGCGGACCGATCAGGCCGGCCAGCTCGTCCGGGGAGCGCACAAGCGCGATTGCGTCGAGTTCGGGTTCACGGCCCTGGGCGCGCTCCGCCCTCGCCGCAGCGGCGAAGCCCTCGCGCAGCACCGACTCCGGCAGGACCGGGGCGAGGTAGGTCAGGCCGATGCTGCTGTTCTCCCCGCGGGTAACGACCCACAGTCGCAACGTGGCGGGAGACGTGTCGATACCCATCTCCTCGACCAGTTCCCGCGCTGCCTGGCCGCCCAGTGCGGCCTCATCCAGAGCTTCGCCGTCTTGGGGCGGCTCCACGGAACCTCCCGGCAGCTGCCAGCGGCCCGGGGCAGCCGTGGACGGCGACATCCTCGCCGCCAGTACACGACCGTCATCTGTCGGTTGGACGACGTTGACGAACAACGATGGCAGCGCGGTGGCGCCCGGGACCCGGCGCAGGGCGTAGTGCCGGTAGGTCACCCGTACCCAGGCAAGGCTCAGAGCGCGCGCCCCGGCCCACCCCAGTCCCGCACACGCCATCACCGGCCCGTCGAAGAGGGTCGGGTTGGCCTGGACCGCCCTGGCCCACACACGGTCTCTGGCCGATTCATCCTCGGGTGACAGCGGTGGCGCTTCAGCCTCTGCCAGGTGAATCCGTTCAACGTCGAAGAGGTCAATACCCACAGGGGGCAGCGTCTCGGGCACCGGCTCATCGTAGAGCCGGCTGGCCGGCTCGTACGCCGACCACAGCAGAAGGCCCGGAACCTGAGGTTCCGGGCCTTCCGAGTCACACGCGTCGCACTACGAGGCCGCGCCGACGACGTCCTTCTCCTCGGCGAAGTGGCACGCCGACTCGTGCGCGGCCGGGCTGTCCGAGGACTTGAAGCGCTCGGGGACCGCCAGCAGCGGCATCTCCGTGGCGCACTTGTCCTGGGCCTTCCAGCACCGCGTACGGAAGCGGCAGCCCGACGGCGGGTTCGCCGGCGACGGGACGTCACCGGTGAGGATGATCCGCTCGCCGCGCTGGCGGGCCTCCGGGTCCGGGACCGGGACCGCCGACAGCAGCGCCTGGGTGTAGGGGTGCGTCGGGTGGTCGTAGATCTGCGTGTCCGTACCGATCTCGGCCATCTTGCCGAGGTACATCACGCCGACCCGGTCGGAGATGTGCCGGACGATGGACAGGTCGTGCGCGATGAAGACGTAGGAGAGGTTGAACTCGTCCTGGAGCTTCTCCATCAGGTTGATGACCTGCGCCTGCACCGACACGTCGAGCGCGGAGACCGGCTCGTCGCAGATGATGATCTCCGGGTTGAGCGCGAGGCCGCGGGCGATGCCGATGCGCTGGCGCTGGCCGCCGGAGAACTGGTGCGGATAGCGGTTGATGTACTCCGGGTTGAGGCCGACGACGTCCAGCAGTTCCTGGACCTTGGTGCGCCGGTCGCCCTTCGGGGCCACCTCGGGGTGGATGTCGAAGGGCTCGCCGATGATGTCACCGACCGTCATACGCGGGTTCAGCGAGGTGTACGGGTCCTGGAACACCATCTGGATGTTCCGGCGGACCGCCTTCAGCGCACGCCCGGACAGCCTGGTGATGTCCTGGCCCTTGTAGAAGACCTCGCCGGACGTGGCCGTCTCCAGCGCCATCAGCAGCCGCGCGACCGTGGACTTGCCACAGCCCGACTCGCCGACGATGCCGAGCGTCTCACCCTGGTAGAGGTCGAAGGAGACCCCGTCCACGGCCTTGACCGCGCCGACCTGGCGCTTGAACAGGATGCCCTGGCTCAGCGGGAAGTGCTTGACCAGATTGCGGACCTGGAGGATCGGCTCACCGCGCTCCACCGGTGCCTCGATCGCGGCGACCGCCGTCGTCTCGTCGACGGCGTCGACCGCCACGACATCGGTGACGTTCGGGGTGGCGTCCATGGAACCGTCCGTCTTGTCGAGCTCAGCCATGGATCGTCTCCTTCCAGAAATGGCAGGCGCTGCCGCGTCCGGGCAGTTCGCTGCCGTCCTGCTCGGAGACCGGCGCCAGGGCCGGGATCTCCGTGCGGCAGATGTCCTGCGCCTTGGGGCAACGCGGGTTGAAGGCGCAGCCGGACGGAACCTTGAGCAGGTTGGGCGGCAGGCCCTTGATCGCGTAGAGCTCCTGGCCCTTCTGGTCGAGGCGCGGGATCGAGTCGAGCAGACCGCGGGTGTACGGGTGCGCGGGCCGCTTGTAGAGCTCGTGCACCGGCGCCGTCTCGACGATCCGGCCCGCGTACATGACCGCGATCTTGTCCGCGACGTCGGCGACGACGCCGAGGTCGTGGGTGATCAGGATCAGACCCATGTTGAACTCGCTCTGCAGCTCCTTGAGCAGGTCCATGACCTGGGCCTGGACCGTCACGTCGAGCGCGGTGGTCGGCTCGTCCGCGATGATCAGGTCGGGCTCGAGGGCCATCGCCATGGCGATCATGATGCGCTGGCGCATACCGCCGGAGAACTGGTGCGGGTAGTCGCCGACCCGCTGCTTGGCGGCAGGGATCTTCACCCGCTCCATCAGCTCGATGGCCTTGGCCTTGGCCTCCTTCTTGGAGAGTCCCTGGTGGACACGGAACATCTCGCCGAGCTGATAGCCGACCGAGAGCACGGGGTTGAGCGAGGAGAGCGCGTCCTGGAAGATCATCGCGATCTTCTGGCCACGGATCTGCCGCCGCTCCTCGTAGCTCATGGTGAGCATGTCCTGGCCGCGGTACAGGATCTGGCCCTGCGGGATCTTGCCGGGCGGCATGTCGAGAATGCCCATGATCGCCTGGGCGGTCACGGACTTGCCGGAACCGGACTCACCGAGCACGGCCAGGGTCTCGCCCGAGTCGACGTTGTAGTTCACACCGTTGACGGCCTTGGCGACTCCGTCACGGGTGTGGAACTCCACGTGCAGGTCGCGCACTTCGAGGAGTGGGGCGTCGTCCGACCCCCCGGCGCGGGGCGCCGGGATGTCTGCTGTCTTGTCCTTGATGGTCACGTCGTACGCCCTCCTCAGCGCAGCTTCGGGTCGAGGGCGTCGCGCACCGCGTCGCCGAGCATGATGAACGCGAAGACCGTGAGGCTGAGCATTCCGGCCGGGAACAGCAGGGCATGCGGGTTGTCCCGGATGGCCTGGCTGCCCTCGGAGATGTCGATACCCCACGAGATCGTCGGGTCCGCGAGCCCCAGTCCGAGGAACGAGAGTGTCGCCTCGGCCGAGATGTATCCGCCCAGCGCGATCGTGGCCACGACGATGGTCGGGGCGAGCGCGTTCGGCAGTACGTGCCGGAAGAGGATCCGCGGGGTGCCGGCGCCGAGTGCGCGGGCCGCCGTCACGTAGTCCGCCTGCTTGGCGGTGATCACGGAGGCCCGCATCACACGGCAGATCGAGGTCCAGCCCAGGAAGGCGAGGGCCAGGATCACCACGTAGACCTTGCGTTCGGTGAAGGCGTTCAGGACGACCATCGCACCGAGCAGGAAGGGGATGCCGAAGAAGATGTCGGTGACCCGGGAGATCACGGAATCGAGCCAGCCGCCGAAGTATCCGGCGAGCATGCCCATCAGGCCGCCGACCAGGGTGACTGCCGCGGTGACGCCGACACCGACCATGATCGAGGCGCGGGTGCCGTAGATGACACGCGCGTAGATGGAGCGTCCCTGACCGTCGTAACCGAACCAGTCGGGCTGGAAGAAGTGCCCCAGCTCCGGCTTGGTCAGGAAGTGGTTGGTCAGATCGCCGTCGCGCGGGTCGGCGCTGGTGAACAGCCCCGGGAACGCGGCGATGATCAGCAGGAGCAGCAGCAGGACCGCCGAGATCCAGAACATCGGGCGGTGACGCAGGTCGAACCAGGCGTCGCCCCAGAGGCTGCGCGGCTTGCCCTGGGCCTTGTGGCCCTCGGCTGCGGTCGGAGCGGCGGCCTCGGCCACCGCTTCGGTCTGGGTCTCGGTCACGTCAGGCATACCGGATCCTCGGGTCCAGGACCGCGTACAGCAGGTCGACGATCAGGTTGATCACAAGGATGACGAGGACGAAGACCGTGACAACGCCCACGATCGTCGATCCTTCACGCTGCTGCAGCGCCTTGAAGAGCAGGTTTCCGACACCCTGGACGTTGAAGATGCCTTCGGTCACGACCGCTCCGCCGATGAAGCCGCCGACGTCCGTACCCAGGAAGGTGATCACCGGGATCAGCGAGTTGCGCAGCAGGTGGACGCCGATGATGCGGCGCCGGGGCAGGCCCTTGGCCATCGCGGTACGCATGTAGTCGGCGCGCAGGTTCTCCGCGAACGTGGTGCGGGTCAGCCGTGCCACGTATGCCATGGACAGCATGGCGAGTACGAAGCCCGGCAGGAACAACTGCGCGTAGTTCGTGGAGTCCTGGACGTTCGGAGCCACCCAGCCGAGCGTGTCCGCCAGGACGAAGCGGGCGAGGAAGCCGAGCACGAACACCGGGATCGAGATGACGATCAGGGTGAAGACCAGGACGCCGGTGTCGGCGGCCTTGCCGGCCCGCAGACCCGCCCAGGCGCCGAGCCCGATGCCGACGATGATCTCGATGAGCATGGCCACGGCGGTCAGCCGCAGTGTCACCGGGAAGGACTCGGACATCTCGTCGATGACTTCGCGACCACCGAAGGTCTTGCCGAAGTCGCCCTGGAAGAGATTGCCCATGTAGTCGATGTACTGCTTCCACAGGGGCTGGTCGAGCCCGAACTCATGGCGCAGCGAAGCGACCTGTGCGGGGTCCGCCGCCTTGTCTCCCCACATCGCCCGGATGGGGTCACCGGGAAGGATGTGGACCATGAGGAAAATAATCAGAGTGGTCCCGATGAATACCGGGATCATCTGGAGCAATCGCCTTGCGACGTAACGCCCCATCATGCCTCCATGCCGTGAGGGGTCGGCGATGGCCTTCTCAGAGTTGTCTCCGCCGCGGGGTGTGGGGGAGAGCCCCGGGCCTACGCCTACGGGCCGGTTCCGCCGCCCTCGAAGAGGAACGGCGGAACCGGCCTTCGGATCCCGATACTTACTTCTTGGCCTTCACCTGGACGTCGGTGAAGATGGGGTCGCCGTCCTGGCCGTAGGGAATCTTCCCGAAGACGTTGACCGACTGGCCCGAGTTGTTCTTGTAGAACCACAGCGGGATGGACGGCATGTTGTTCTTCAGGAGCTGCTCGGCCTCCTGGTAGAGCTTGACGGTCTCGTCGAGCGTCTTGGCCTTGTCGGCCTTCGAGGCGAGAGCGTCGAACTCCTTGTTGGAGTAGCCCGAGGTGTTGCCCGCGGCGGTGGTGCCGTACAGGTCGCGCATGAAGTTCGAGTTGACCGGGTAGTCGAGCACCCAGCCACCGCGGTACATGGACTTGACCTGCTTGTTGTCACGGGCGTTCAGGTCGGCCTGGAAGTCCGGCTTGGAGTCGCCGATACACTCGACACCGGTGGCCTTGCGGATGCTGTTGCAGACCGCGTCGACCCACGGCTTGTGCGACTGGTCGGCGTTGAACTGGATCGAGATCTTGTTGCCCGGGACGCCGCCACCCTGCTTGATGAGGTCCTTGGCCTTGACCGGGTCGAACTTCGTGATGTCGCCGAGGGCACCGGGCTTGTAGCCGAGCACACCGCGGGCGACGTACGAGTCGGCCGGGGTACGGGTGCCGTGCAGCACGGTCTTGGTGATCGTGTCACGGTCGATGGCCATCGACAGACCCTGGATGACCTTGGGGTTGATGCCCTTGAACTGCTTGGTGTAGAACGCCGGGACGATCGACTGGATCGCGGAGTACTCGGCGTCGATGGCGCGGTCGCCGAGGTCCTGCTTGTAGCTCGTCAGCGAGGTCGTCGGGATCTGCTCGATCCAGTCGAGGTTGTTCGACCGCAGGTCCGAGTAGGCGGCGTCGGCGGTGGTGTAGTTCTTGAAGTCGATGCCACCGTTCTTGGCCTTGTTCGGGCCCTGGTAACCGTCGAACTTCCGGACCTTGATCAGCTTCTTGTGGTCCCACGAGACGAACTTGTAGGGGCCGTTGCCGATCGGCTTCTGGCCGGCGGCCTTCGGGTCCTTGAAGAAGGACTCGGGCAGCGGCGCCCAGACGTCGTAGCCGAGCTTGTACGCGAAGTACGAGACCGGACCGGTCAGGGTGATCGTGAAGGAGTTCTCGTCGACGACCTTCAGACCGGACATCTTGTCCGCCTTCGGGGCACCCTTCTCGGGGTGGACGTCGGCGTAACCCTTGATGTCCTGGAACCAGCTGGAGTTGGTCTGGTTGTTCTTGACGTTGGCCGACCAGTTCCAGGAGTCCACGTAGGACTTGGAGGTGACCGTGGTGCCGTCGTGGAACTTCCAGCCCGGCTTGAGCTTGACGGTCCACACGGACGAGTCCGCGTTCGGCGTCACGGACTCGGCGTTGACGTACGTGAGCTTGCCGGTGCCGGGCTCGTAGTCGACGAGACCGGCGAAGATGGTGCGCAGGACACGGCTGCCCTGGCTCTCCTTGGCGTTCGCCGGCTGCAGCGGGTTCTGCGGCTCGCTGAGCTGGGCGGTCAGGATCCCGTTCGGGTCCGCCTTGCCCGACTTCATGCCGCTGTCGCTGCCCTTGTCGCTACCACCACAGGCGGTCGCAGCCAGGGCGATGATTGCCGCTCCCGCGACCCACTTGGCGCTCTTGGCACCACGCATGGGTTTCCTCCTCATGAGTCCACTTTTGACTACAAGAAGGGCACTGGAGTTGATACACCGACACCCCTGACGGCGATCGTTTCAGTGCCCCTAGTGTGCTCGTGAGTCGACACTCCCCACAGTGCGTGACCCATTGACCCGAGCTCAATGGAGCCAACTATCGAGTACGGCCGGGCCATAAACCACACTTAAAGGGTCTCGGTTTGACAACATCGCCGAGGCATGGTTGACCGAAATCCGGACAAAGTGATCCCAGACAGACACGCCCTAAACGGACCGTTAACACATGTTCCGGAGAGCAACGCCCGATAACCGGACGCACAACCAGCGAAAACGGGTTGCACGCCTGCGCGCGCAGCACCCCGGCAACGCTTGGCGGTCGGGGGGCGAAAAGTGCCCCGCCCGCACGGGCAGATCGGCGGGCACGTGCACAGGCTACCGGCCGACCGGATCAGCGGTACTCCTTCTTCACGACCGCGGCCGATGACGACTTGGACGGCTTCGTTGTGCAGCGTGTCAGAAGTGCGGGGGAAGACAGCCGAGAGGCCCGGCTCCCCGCGGACTTGCGGGGAGCCGGGCCTCTCAACAGCCGTGCTCATCAGGCTTTGTGCGCGCCCCGGGACAGGAGGTGTCCCGGAGTCGCTGTGCAGGGATCAGCGCTTGGCGCGCGACGCGGCGCGGCCTCGCTCCTTCTGGTCCAGGACGACCTTGCGGATACGCACGGTCTCCGGGGTCACCTCGATGCACTCGTCCTCGCGGCAGAACTCCAGGGACTGCTCCAGGGAGAGCTTGCGGGCCGGCACCACGTTCTCCGTGGTGTCCGCGGAAGCCGCACGCATGTTGGTGAGCTTCTTCTCCTTGGTGATGTTCACGTCCATGTCGTCGGCGCGGGAGTTCTCGCCGACGATCATGCCCTCGTAGACCTCAGTGCCGGCCTCGGTGAAGATGACACCCCGCTCCTGCAGGTTGACCATCGCGAACGGGGTCACCGAACCCGAGCGGTCCGCGACCAGCGAGCCGTTGTGACGGGTGCGCAGCTCGCCGAACCACGGCTCGTGGCCCTCGAAGATGGAGTGCGCGATGCCCGTACCGCGGGTCTGCGTCAGGAACTCCGTACGGAAGCCGATGAGGCCGCGGGACGGGACGATCCACTCCATGCGGACCCAGCCCGAACCGTGGTTCGTCATCGTCTCCATGCGGCCCTTGCGGGTCGCCATCAGCTGGGTGATCGCGCCGAGGTGCTCCTCGGGGGAGTCGATCGTCATGCGCTCGATCGGCTCGTGCGTCTTGCCGTCGACCTGCTTGGTGACGACCTCCGGCTTACCGACGGTGAGCTCGAAGCCCTCACGGCGCATCTGCTCGACGAGGATGGCCAGCGCGAGCTCACCGCGGCCCTGGACCTCCCAGGCATCGGGGCGCTCGGTGTCCAGGACGCGGAGCGAGACGTTACCGATCAGCTCGCGGTCGAGGCGGTCCTTCACCTGGCGGGCGGTGACCTTGTGGCCCTTGCCGCCCTTGCCGACGAGCGGCGAGGTGTTCGTACCGATGGTCATCGAGATGGCCGGCTCGTCGACCGTGATCAGCGGCAGCGCGACCGGGTTCTCGGGGTCGGCCAGCGTCTCGCCGATCATGATGTCCGGGATACCGGCGATGGCGCAGATGTCGCCCGGGCCCGCCTTCTCGGCCGGCTTGCGGGTGAGCGCCTCGGTCATCATCAGCTCGGTGATGCGGACGTTGGACATCGTGCCGTCGCGCTTGATCCAGGCGACGGTCTGGCCCTTGCGCAGCTCACCCTGCTCGACGCGGCAGAGCGCGATACGACCGAGGAAGTTGTCGGCGTCCAGGTTGGTGACGTGGGCCTGCAGCGGCGCCTCGTCGTCGTACTGCGGAGCCGGGACGTGCGCCAGGATCGTGTTGAAGAACGGCTCCAGGTTCTCGCTGTCGGCCGGGACGGTGCCGTCCTGCGGCTTGGTCAGCGAGGCGACGCCGTCACGGGCGCAGGCGTAGACGATCGGGAACTCGATCTGGTCCTCGTCCGCGTCCAGGTCCAGGAACAGGTCGTACGTCTCGTCGACGACCTCGGCGATCCGGGAGTCCGGACGGTCCGTCTTGTTGATGCAGAGGATGACCGGCATCTTCGCGGAGAGCGCCTTGCGCAGCACGAAGCGGGTCTGCGGGAGCGGGCCCTCGGAGGCATCGACGAGCAGCACGACCGCGTCCACCATCGACAGACCGCGCTCGACCTCGCCGCCGAAGTCGGCGTGGCCGGGGGTGTCGATGATGTTGATCGTGATCGGGTCCCCGCCGTCCTTGGGGTGATACTTCACCGCCGTGTTCTTGGCGAGGATCGTGATGCCCTTCTCACGCTCCAGGTCGTTCGAGTCCATCATGCGTTCGTCGAGGTTCTCGGCGGCGTGCGCGGCGAAGGCGCCGGCCTGCCTGAGCATGGCGTCGACCAGCGTGGTCTTGCCGTGGTCGACGTGGGCGACGATGGCTACGTTACGGATGTCGTGGCGCGTGGGCATGGGTGGCTTGCGCTTCTCTCGGATCGTGGGATCAGGCGTCTCAGTCGCTCTCGGGTCCTCGTACGCCCGCCGGGCGGACGCGCCACGGCTACCCCCCATGGTACGGGGCTGGCGCCGCGGCGGCTTCCCGGGCAAAATTTACCGGCGGCATAACAGGCGCACGGCTTCGCGGGTGGCGGCCGATGCGTGCTTACGACCTCCCCCACGACAGGGAGCAGATCAGCGAGCGGCGTCATGCGGCTTCGATTGCAAGGCGGAGGAAGGAAGCGACGCAGAGCGTCGCTGACTGACGACAACGCCGCAAGCGGAGTCGCAGGGCGTCGGGAGCC
>NZ_JBEOVN010000062.1:0-35056 GCF_040295565.1 Streptomyces sp. NPDC002785
AACAAGGACCTCGACAATCCTCATTCTTTCTGGTCAGAGGCACTTTTCGCTTACCTGACCACCCGTCGGACAGCCCGCTTCATGAAAGCCCGAGGTTAGCCACAGCTCCCATCCACGGGCGCGAAATCGAGCCTCCCGCTCCTGGTATGGGGACGGCGGCGATCGGGCGTGTGTTGGCGAGGATCAGCGAAGAAGCCTCGAAGTTACTCGCGCTCTTCCGTGACAATGCTGCGATCCGCCCCAGTGGGTAGCGGCGTCCGGGCTCGGCGGCAGGTTACGGCGCTTGGGTGGCCCGTGACAGCGGGATGAGACTCTGGCGCTGTCGCGCACCCCCGCCGCAACTGGCGAAGTGGTTGCTTTGGGCCACCTTTCGATGAGAAGCGGCCATGATCAGCTGTGCGGGTTGATCGAACACCAGTAATCGGCAGCATGTTCGCATGTCGCCATCGAAACTCATCTACTTCGGCCCACCTCCTGATGTGAGCGAGGGGCAGTGGTTCCGTACGCACGATGCCCTGTACGCGGCCGATGTGCATCGGTTTCGTGGCCGGGGGATCTCGGGAACGTCGCATGAAGGCGTCGATTCGATCGTCGCCAGTGGTGGATATGCCGGTGATGAGGATCTGGGCGACACAATCATCTATACGGCGCAAGGTGGATCGCCGGACAACGATGGTCACATTACGGAGGACCAGTCATTGACTGGGGTCAATGAAGGGATGCTGATCAACTATCGGGAGGGTCTGCCTATCCGATACGTACGCGGTCTGGGGATCAAGAGGCGCAAGGCGACTGAAGGGTACCGATATCGGGGTCTGTACCTGGTAGAGGGCTATTGGAGCGTGCTGACTGATCGTGGGCACATTATGTGGCAGTTCCGTCTAGCGAAGGCCGCGGCGGGGGAGCGTTGGGAATCTGACGAGGCGAGCGATACAGCCGCGGATGAAGAGGTGACCCCGCTTGAGAAGGCGGCCGCGAGGTACGTCAGCACTCAGCGGCGTGTGCGTAACACCCAGGAAGCCCGCGCCATAAAGGAGCTCTACGACAACACCTGTCAGATGTGTCGTGTGCCAGTCGTGGTTGACATCAACGGCGCGCGGTACAGCGAGGGTGCACACATACATGCGCTTGGTAGACCGCATGGTGGTCGCGATGTTCGCAGCAACATTCTGTGTCTGTGTCCGAACTGTCACGTGCTCTTTGACAACGGGGCGCGCCTCATCACTGATGACCTCAAGGTCGTGGATGCTCTCAGCCGGCAGGTACTTGGAGACCTCCACGTGAAGCGCGAGCATTGGATCGATACGGCCTGTCTAACCCAGCATCGATCCCGATGGGCCGATCGCTCACAGAACCTCTAAAACAACAGGTCAGGCAGAGTGCGCCGCGAAAGCCCCGGAGACGATTACGGAGAGCCCTGCCCCAGGTAACCCGTCAACGGGGGTTCAGCGCACGCCGGGCCGAGTTGATGACGCTGTGGGCGTCGGCCCCGTACACCGCAGACTCCCGGAGGGTCTTCCACACCTTCTTGTACAGGGTGACGTTGTCGGCGTCGTCCAACCACATTTCGGCGTGCCAGTCCTCCGCGACGACCAGGCGATCATCAAGGACCCAGAAGCCGTTGGCAGGCACGATCTTCACGGACGCCGTGAACGGGATGACGCCCAGCTCCACCGTGTCCATACCGATCACCCCGGTAAGGCGGTCGAGCTGGGCGACCAGCACGGAGGGAGGGCAGATCAGCGAGCGCAACGCGGCCTCCCACATCAACACGTGCAGCTTGCGGCCGGGCCGGTACAGCCACTTTTGCCGCTGCACCCGGGAGCGCACGGCGTCCTCAATGTCGCTGGCTCCGCCCAGCAGTTCCGAATAGCGCTGGATGACGTGGCGCGCGTACTCGGGGGTCTGCATCAACCCGGGGACCACCGACTCTTCCCACATCCACATTTCCGAGGTGCGCTCGATCTCCGCACTCAGACCCTCGTGCAGCGGCTTGAAGCCGTTCGCCAGGGCCCTGCGCCATGACCTGATGTGGGACTCGAACCCAACCAGCCGGGCGGCCAGTTCGGGATACACGCCCGGCTGCTCGGTCGCGTCGGCCCACGCCCGAAGGTCCTCAGGGGTGGCCGTCTGCTTGCCGTTCTCCAGCTTGCTGACCTTGGAACCTTGCCAGCCAAGCCGCTGTGCGAGCTGCTGACCGGTGAGCCGACCACCGGGACACGAGAAACGAAGTTCGCGCAGCCGCGCCCCCAGCGCCACCCGTGCTTGCTGATAGTCGGTGCTCACCGATCACGCGCTATTCGGTCGTGGCCACCTGCGCGGCGAACTGGTTGAACGGCACAGCTTGGTGCATCGCCGCGTCACGCACGATGGCGTACCGCACGACTTCCGCCGGTTCCGTGATCAGTTCGAAGCTGAGCAGGTTGTCTTGGTCGTCGAAGTGCAGCAGGGCCACGATCCGCGAGTCGAAGATCCAGAAATCTTCGGCGGGCAGAGCGGCCCGGTCAGCGTCCTCCCGCCACAGGTAGCGGATGTCCTCGCCGACGGCCGCGTTGTGCCGGGCGTAATTGAGCAGGAACAGTTGCTCGGTGGTGGGCGGGTTGTCGGCGATGCGGACTCGGCCGACCGTCTTGCCTGCGGCCGTCTGGGTCCGGATGTTGACGAACCAGGGCTCGTTGGGGTCGCAGGGCGACGAGCCGGTGGCCAGGAACTCTTGAAAGTCGGGGTCCTGTCGGTCAGATGCGTAACCACGCCGCGTCTCCAGTCGCCAGGCGGTGTGTTTGAAGGTCTCGAAGAAACGCCGGAAGGTGTCCCGGTCGACCAGTTCCGGCACCCGCTCCATCTCCTTCGGTCCCCAGTTCACGAGCAGTTCGCGCGGCACGGCTACCGCTGCCTCGTCCGGCCCGAAGTGCTGGAGCTGTGCGAGGCCGCCGGGGTCGGTGACGGGTGTGCCCTGAACGATGATCTCGCCGGTGCCCTCGTCCATGTGCAGGGCGGGGCAGCCGTCGACCTTGCTGTCTGTGCCGGTGAAGCGCAACTGACGAGCCATGGACGCTCTCCCTTCCAGGGGTGTTGATCCAACAGCATGGCCGGGCCCCAGCTCGGCACCACAGGGTCAGGCAGGGCCCAGGAGAAAACATCAGCAATCTGTGTCACCAGTCGAGCAAATTCGAGAAAAAGGTATACCGCCCCCCAACCCGCCACTTCTAGCGTTCTGTTCATGGCGACCAAAGAACAGCAGGACATCGACCCGTTCGCGGCGATGGAGTCCCTGAGAGCAGCGCTGGCCGAAGTCGGGATCGTCCTCCCCTCCCTGAGCGTCGACACCGCGTCTCCTGCGCTGCGGCTCGTTGAGCTGGGGCGTGTGCGAGCCGACGTGGCCGCTCGTCTGGCCCAAGCGCTTCAGAGAGGGGGCCGGGAGTGACGGGATACGAGAAGCCAGCAACGACGCTCAGCCACGGCCAATTGCCTTACCCGGCAGGCACGTTGGTGATGGATGCAATCTCCGAACGCACGGGCCACCTGGTGGGCGTGCTTGAAGAGCGCACCAAGGAAGGCAACAAGTTCGTCAGCCGACAGGCGTTCATGCGCCCCGAGGGTGGCGGCATCGAGTGGGACGTGCCCTTGGAGCGGATCAGGCCCGTGGTCTGACCTGCGGCACGGTCCCGCCCTGGCCGCTGCCGGTGCGGACCGGGGCGGGGCGAGCCCCGGGGCGACGCCGACGGGAGGCAACGGGGGCGCGTCGCCACCGGGCGGCCCGACCGGCGGAACGACCGGCAGCCCGGCGACACGAGGTCCGGCCCGCGGACCTCGGCGGCCCGACAGGCTCTCAGGCCTCGGCCGCCGTCCTCCGCACGTATCCGGCCCCTGGGCGCCCGCCCAGCAGGAGTTCTCCGGTGGGGACGAAGCCCGTACGGGTCAGGACCGCTTGGGAGGCCGGGTTGTCGAGTGTGGTGGATGCCCGCAGTGTGGTCAGGCCGTACTCCTCGACGGCCAGGGCACACAACCGGTGGACGGTGGCCGTGGCCAGGCCACGGCCGGTGGCCTTCTCGGCGACGCGGTAGCCCAGCTCGGCGGAGCCGTCCGCCGCATCGACGAGGTTGAACCGGCCCAGCACCTCGCCGTCGGTGTCCACCAGGACGTGGAAGTGGCAGAGCCCGGAGGCCTGTTCGGCGAGCAGGGCGGCGAGGCGTGCGTCGAAGTGGGCGAAGTAGTCGTCGCCCCGGTCCGGCACCGATGCGGCGAAGTAGGCGCGGTTCTCCCGCTCGAAGGCGAGCAGGGCCGGGGCATGGTCGGCGCGGAGGCGCTGGAGTTCGGGCATGGCGGAAGGGTACGTGCCCCTGCGGTCGGGGATCTTGCGGTTTTCGGGCCCCGCCGTGAGGAACGACGGAGCCCCCGACCGTCGCGTCACGCCGCCCCGTGGCACTCCCGGTAAGCCCGCCCCGAACCGCACCAGCAGGCCGCGCTACGGGCCGGGGGCCAGGGGATTGCCCGGCCGCGGGCGGCGAGGGTGGTGGCGTACTGGGGGAGGAGGTCCGGGTCGGCCGGGGACGAGGCCTCCGAGGCGGCGAAGGCCTCGTACGACGGGACCGTGCCCGTCACGACACCGAGGTTCGGGGTGCCGGCCTGGTGGAGGTCCCGGAGCGCGGCTTCCAGGCGGGCCAGGTGGTCGGCGTGGGAGGGGTACTCGCCGCGCAGGGCCGGGTAGGCGTTGAGGAGTTCTTCGAGTTCGGTGGCCGGTCAGTGCAGCACCGCCACCGGGAACGGGCGGGACAGCGCGGTGCGGTACGTGCCCAGTTCGGCGCGGAGGCGGGTGATCTCGGCCCGGAGCTCGCCCGGGTCCGAGGAACCCAGTGCCCACAGGCGCTTCGGGTCGTGCAGCTCGTCGAGAGGAACGGCGGCCGTGTGGACGATGTCGGCCAGCTCGTCCCAGACGTCGTGCTCGGCGCCCATCAGCCGTCGCACACGGTGGCGGCCGATCAGCAGCGACTGCGTGGTGTACGGGACCTCCTCGCCCGGCGTCAGGAGGAGCGTCAGCGCGGTCGTGAAGTAGTCGTGGGCCGCTTCCAGCTCGTCGTGCGATTCGAGGGTCTCGGCCGCGATCTCCCAGGGCGCCGGGTCGAGCGGGCCCGCGGCGCGGATGCCGTCGATGATCGCGTGGGCCTCGGCCTCGTGGCCGTACTCCCACAGGTTGGCCGCGTTCAGGGCCTTGACCAGGTGCGGGTGGTCGAGGCCGGGGGAGCCGAGCAGTTCGTCGTAGAGGGTGGTGGCACGGGCGCGGTCGCCGGCGAGCTCCAGATGGGCCGCGGCCTGGAGAAGCAGCGGCTCGCGGTCCTCGGGGTACTGCGCCGCGGTGCGCAGCAGGCGCTCGGCTTCGGTGATGTGGTCAGCAGGCGTGTCGGGGCGCATGAATCACACCGTACTGCTGTACGGCACCCGGACGGAGGGGCGTTTTGGCCCTGGAAAGTTACGGGGCATGGCCTTATCGTGCGGGCCGTGCGGGAGCGGATACCGGTCGTGGTGCAGCGGAACTCGCGAGGGCGTCGGGTCGCCGCGCGCGGGTTGTGGACGGGCGCCGAGGTGGTGGTGACCTTAGGTTTCGTCCTGTTGCTGCTCGTTGTTCATCAGCTGTGGTGGACCAATCGGCAGGCCCGCGCCGATGCCCAGCACAAGGTGCAGGCTCTTCAGAGGGAGTGGGGGGAGCCATCGGGGCAGCCGCAGGAGCAGCCGCGACGGTCACAGGGGCAGGAGGACGGTACGGGGAGCGGTGGTGAGTCCGGACGTGGGGCTTCCGGCGGGCGTCCGTCCGAAGGCCGCACCGCACCCCCCGTGCCCCGCTGGGATCAGGCGTACGCCGTCATCCGTATCCCGCGGCTCGGGCTCACCGCCCCCGTCGCCCAGGGCATCAGCAAGCGCGGCGTCCTCGACAAGGGGTACGTCGGGCACTACCCGCGCACCGCGCAGCCCGGCCAGGCGGGGAACTTCGCGCTCGCCGGGCACCGCAACACGCACGGCGAGCCCTTCCGGTACATCAACCGGCTGCGGCGCGGGGACCGGATCGGTGTGGAGACGCGGGACGCCGTCTACACGTACACCGTCGACCGGACGCTCGGGCAGACCAGCGCCCGTGACAGCGGTGTCATCGCGGCCGTCCCGCGCAGCGATGTGAAGCCGTACGCCGGGTACGGGGCGGCCGGTTCCTATGTGACGCTCACTACGTGCACGCCCGAATTCACCTCCCGTTACCGGCTTGTCGTATGGGGGAGGCTGACGGACGTCCGCCCCTCGTCTGCCAATCGGTCTAAGGTTTCCTGACGTGCTCAGACGACGTCCGCAGTTGTTGTGGTTGCTGGTCCCCCATCTGCTGTACCTGGGGGCGCTGCCGTTCGTGAACCGGGTCCATCCCGTGGTTCTCGGACTGCCGTTCCTCTTCGTATGGCTGCTCGGGGCGACCCTGCTGACACCCGTAGCCGTATGGCTGACCCGTCGGGGGGACCGCCGGTGAACGCCGCAGTCGCGACCTCCGTCTTCGGGGTCTTCATGGTCGCCACCGTCGCCCTCGGGCTGCTCGCCATGCGGGGCAGAGGGGGCGGAAGCGGGCTGGCCGAGTGGTCGGTCGGCGGGCGCAGTCTCGGGACCGTGTTCATCTGGGTGCTGATGGCGGGCGAGGGCTACACCAGCTTCAGCTATCTGGGCGCCGCGGGATGGGGCTACAACTACGGGGCGCCCGTTCTCTACGTGGTGGCGTACATGTCCTGCGGTTACGCGCTCGGCTACGTCGTCGGGCCGATGCTCTGGGCGTACGCGCGCAAGCACGGGCTCGTCGGGATCACCGACATGGTGGCGCACCGCTTCGGACGGCCCTGGCTGGGGGCACTGGTCGCCGTCCTCGCGACCGTCTTCCTGCTGCCGTACATCCAGCTCCAGATCACCGGCATGGGCGTGGTCGTATCGACCATCTCCTACGGCGCCATCAGTCTGAACTGGGCCTACTTCATAGCCTTCGCCGTCACCACCGGCTTCGTCGTGGTGAGCGGGCTGCGCGGCAGCGCGTGGGTGTCCGTCCTCAAGGACGTCCTCGTGATCGCCACGCTCGGCTTCCTGGCCATCTACGTTCCGCTGCACTACTTCGACGGGTACGGGCCCTTCCTCGACCGGCTCGTCACCGAGAAGAGCGACTGGCTGACCTTCCCCGGGCACGGGGACAGCGGGCTCGGACAGGCATGGTTCATCACCACCTCGTTCCTCAACTCCCTCACCGTGGTGATCTTCCCGACGACCGTCGCCGGCTATCTCGGCGCGAAGAACGCCGACGTGCTGCGCCGCAACGCGATGTGGCTGCCCGCCTACAACGTGCTGCTCTTCGTGCCGATGCTGCTCGGCATGGCCGCCCTCTTCGTCGTGCCGGGGCTCGTCGGCGCCGAGTCCAATCTGGCGCTCTTCAAGCTCGTCGTGGACTCGCTGCCTGCCTGGGCGGTCGGCGTCATCGGCGTGGCGGCGGCGCTGTCCTCGATCGTGCCGATGGCCGTCTTCATGCTGGTCATCGGCACCATGTGGGGGCGCAGTGTGCTGTCGCTCGTGCCGCGGTGGGAGCGGCGGCAGAAGGGCGCCGCGCAGACCGTCGTGGTGGCCGCGGGGGTGATCGCGCTCGTGCTCACGTACACCGCGCCGAACACCCTCGTACGGCTCTCCCTCATCTCGTACGAGGGGATGGCGCAGCTGCTCCCCATGGTGCTGCTGGGGCTGATGTGGCGGCGGCTGACCCTGCTCGGGGCGATGAGCGGGCTGGTCGTCGGCGTGGGGGTGGTGTGCGGGTTCGTGTTCACGGAGAACGATCCGGTGTGGGGGGTGAACGCGGGCATCGTGGCGCTCGGCGCCAACCTCGCCGTCGCGCTCGCCGTGACGTACGCGGGTCCGCGCGAGCGCGACGACCGGCCGGACAGCGAGGTGCTCGCGCGCGACGAGATCGGGTCTCCGGAGGGCGGGGAGGACACGGAGCCCAGCGGCGTTCTGGCAGGAACAGGGAACTGACCGTCGCCGGCAGGGCCGGGCCCGCCGACGGCAGCGGCGCGCCCCTTCCGCGCCGCCGGCACCGCCCCGACTGCTGCGGCCACCGGAGACCGATCGCGCCTGAGCGCGGGCGGCTGTGTCGGACCCATCGTGTATAACGGCTTGAGGGCCGAACGCACACCTGCGCGAAAGGCGCGGGATGTGCGTGGATGCGTGAGCCCGGCCGACTGGCCGTGAAGGAGAGGAAGGGAGGGGCCGATGAACGGTGACGTGAACCGTCTGCGCGGAGGCCTCGCCCGGCTGCTCCGCCCCGCAGCGCTGCTGCTCTTCTTCGTCACCGAAGTCCTCCTCGCGGAAGGCGGCAGCCTCTCCGCCACCGTCGCGCTCGCCGCCACCGCGGCCGTCGGCTCCGCGCTCGTAGCCGCCTCGGTCATCAGCGCCCGCTGCGCCGTCCCCGTGCCCCGCACCCGGGTCCGTACAGCCATACGCGACCGGGAGAAACGCACCGCGTTCCTGCCGCAACGAGACCCGGACGCCAAGGGGCGCAGACGCCCCCGAGCCCCCGGTCGCGCCCTTCCGACGGCCGCGTAGGGCTCACAGCAGTAGGTAGTAGGCACCGCTGCGCTCCTCGCGGTTCGTCATGCCGAGTTCGTTCTTCTTCCCGGCACGACGAGACCCCCGGAGGGCTCACCCATGTCCGTCTTCATGTCCGCATTCGCCGCCCTGGTCGGCGCGCTGGCCGATGTGCTGCACCCGCTTTTCCAGGGCGCGTCCACCGCCGCCGCGATCGTGCTGTTCACGGCGCTCGTGCGGCTCGCCGTGCACCCCCTGTCGCGGGCTGCGGCGCGAGGGCAGAAAGCCCGCACCAGGCTCCAGCCGCAGATCGCCGAACTGCGCAAGAAGCACGGCAAGAACCCCGAGCGCATGCAGAAGGCGCTCATGGAACTACACAAGGCGGAGAACGTCTCGCCGCTCTCCGGCTGCCTGCCCAGCCTCCTGCAGATGCCCGCCTTCTTCCTCCTCTACCACCTCTTCTCCAGCCGGACGATCGACGGCCACCCCAACGAGCTGCTCGGCCACCACCTCTTCGGCGCCCCGCTCGGCGAGCACTGGCACGACGCGCTCGCGCACGGCGGACCGTTCGGGGCCCAGGGCATGGTCTACCTCGGCCTGTACGCGATCGTCACCGTCGTGGCCACCTTCAACTACCGGCGGACGAAGCAGCAGATGGCCGCCAACCCCGTCACCCCGACCACCGGCCCCGACGGACAGCCGGTCCCGGGCATGGGCATGATGACGAAGCTGATGCCCCTGATGTCCTTCGCCACGCTCTTCACCGTGTCCGTCGTACCGCTCGCCGCCGCGCTGTACGTCGTCACGAGCACCACCTGGACCGCGATCGAGCGGGCATTCCTCTACCGCGGCATGCCGGCCACGGGTGCCGCCGTGGCCACCGCGGCGTAATCGGGGCAGCGAGTGCGTTGGTCCAGCGCGTGAACAGGGCCTTGCGGAGTGATCGGATGTCTTGGACGATCGGACGAGCCTGCGATGGCCGCCACCCATCCGACGGGCCCGATCTCGACCAAGGGGAGAAAGACCGTTGAAGCTGCTTCGTGTGGGTACGGCAGGCGCGGAACGACCGGCACTGCTGGCCGAGGACGGAACCCTGCGTGACCTGTCGGGAATCGTCACCGACATCGACAGCGCGCTGCTCGCCGACGAGTCCGCGCTCGCCCGGGTACGTGCCGCCGCTGCGGCGCCCGGCGAGCTGCCCGGGCTCGACGCCGAGGGGCTTCGGGTCGGGCCGCCGCTCGCCCGGATCGGCAAGATCGTGTGCATCGGGCTGAACTACCACGACCACGCCGCCGAGACCGGCGTGGGGATTCCCGCCGAGCCGATCCTGTTCTTCAAGGCGCCGGACACCGTAGTCGGGCCCGACGACACGGTGCTGGTGCCGCGCGGCAGCGTCAAGACCGACTGGGAGGTCGAGCTCGCGGTCGTCATCGGGCGCACCGCCCGTTATCTGGAGTCCGCCGAGGAGGGGCTCGCGCATGTCGCCGGGTACGCGACGGCGCACGACGTCTCCGAGCGCGAGTTCCAGATGGAGCGCGGCGGCACCTGGGACAAGGGCAAGAGCTGCGAGACGTTCAACCCGCTGGGGCCGTGGCTGGTGACGGCGGACGAGATCGCCGACCCGCAGGCGCTACCGCTGAAGCTCTGGGTCAATGGCGAGCTGAAGCAGGACGGCACGACGGCCGACCAGATCTTCCCGGTGGGCGAGGTGGTCCGGTATCTCAGCCACTTCATGACCCTGTACCCGGGCGATGTGATCAACACCGGGACGCCGGCCGGGGTCGCTCTGGGGCAGCCCGAGCCCAAGCCGTATCTGAGGGCCGGGGATGTCGTGGAGCTGGAGGTTACGGGGCTGGGGCGGCAGCGGCAGGAGCTGAAGGACGCGTAGCGGCGGTGCGGGGGACGGGGCGGTGCCCGGGACGTCAGGGTGTGGTCGCTCCGTCCTCAAGCGCCGGACGGGCTTGATTTGGTCGGCCAAAAAGGTCGGAGGGGTGGGGTGCTGTGTAGGCAGCACCCCACCTTCGCGTCACGCGCCGATCGCCGTCGCGAACTGTTCCAGCGCCTCGACCACCAGGGCGTGGTCCTCCGCCTGGGGCAGGCCCGAGACCGTCACCGAGCCGATGACGCCCGCGCCCTCGACCGCGATCGGGAACGAACCGCCGTGCGCGGCGTACATGTTCGGGTCCAGGCGAGAGGCGTCGTCGAACGTCGTCCCCTTCGCCCGGAACCGGGACCCGACCAGGTACGAGCTCTCGCCGTAACGCTCCACGACCTTGCGCTTGCGGTCGATCCAGGCGTCGTTGTCAGCGCTCGATCCCGGCAGCGCGGCGTGGAACAACTGCTGTGAGCCGCGGCGGATGTCGATCGCGACCGGGGCATGCCTTTCCCGGGCCATGGAGACGAGCAGGCCACCGAGCGCGTACGCGTCGTCGTAGCTGAAATGCGGCAGCGTCAGTCGGCGTTCCTGAGCGATGAGCTCGGAGATGGTCGGAGCGGTGGGGTTCATGTGGTCTGCTCCTCGGAATCGGTATCGGAATCGGAAACGGCGGAGGCGGGCGGGGCCGCGGCGGGCAGGGGCACGGTGATGCCCTCGCGGGCCGAGCGGCGTGCGGCCTCCAGTACGTCCAGGGCAGCGGCGGCCTGGAGGGCGGTCACTGGATTGTCACCCTTTCCGCGCAGTGCGTCGGTGACCGCCGCGTAGTACGCGGGGTAGTCGCCCGGCAGCGTGCGGACCGGGGTGCCGCCGCCCGTCAACGGGGACTCGCCCGAGCCGATCCGGCCCCACAGCGCCTCGGGCTCCTCGCCCCACAGCTGGTTTGCCGTCGGACGCGCGCCCGCGCGCAGGTCGGCCTCCTGCGGGTCGAGGCCGTACTTCACATAACCGGCGGTCGAGCCGAGCACCCGGAAGCGCGGGCCGAGCTGGGCGGTGGTGGCGCTGACGTACAGATGCGAGCGGACCCCGTTCGCATGGGTGATCGCGAGAAACGTGTCGTCGTCGGCGGCGGCGCCGGGGCGGCGCACATCGGACTCCGCGTACACCTGTACCGCCGGTCCGAACAGCACGAGCGCCTGGTCGACGACATGGCTGCCCAGGTCGTACAGCAGCCCGCCGATCTCCTGCGGGTCGCCCGACTCGCGCCAGCCGCCCTTCGGCTGCGGGCGCCACCGCTCGAAACGGGACTCGAAGCGCTGTACGTCCCCCAGCTCACCGTCCGCGACCAAGCGGGCGAGAGTGAGGAAGTCGTTGTCCCAGCGGCGGTTCTGGAAGACCGAGAGCAGCAGCCCGCGCTCCTCGGCGAGGGCCGCGAGATCCCGCGCCTCGGCGGCCGTACCGGCGATCGGCTTGTCCACGACGACCGGCAGACCGGCCTCGAGCGCGGCGGTCGCGATCGGGACATGGGTCCTGTTCGGCGAGGCGATCACGATCAGGTCGAGTTCGTCCGCGCGCCCCCACAGCTCTTCCGGCGACGCGGCGAACCTCACGTCGGGGGACTCGGCGCGCGCCTGCGCCCGCCGCTCCTCGTTCGAGGTGACGACCGTGTCGAGGACGAGACCCTCGGTCGCGGCGATCAGCGGGGCGTGGAAGACGGAACCCGCCAGGCCGTAGCCGACGAGTCCGACGCGCAAGGGGGTCTCGGACAGCCCGGGCGTCTCGTGAGTCGCTTTGCCAGTCATGCCCGTCACTTAAGCAACGCTGTTGCCAAAGTGCAAGCGACAGGGACAATGGGGCTGTGAACAGGAGTAATAGCGGCGCGAACCTGCCGACGCTGCGCAGCCACAATGCGGCGCTGGTGCTGGATCTGCTGCGGGTGGCGGGCGAGCGCGGCATCAGCAGGCTCGAACTCGCCGAGCGTACGGGGCTCACGCCGCAGGCCGTCAGCAAGATCACCGCCCGGCTGCGGGCCGAGGGCCTGGCGACCGATGCGGGCCACCGGGCCTCCACCGGAGGCAAGCCGCGCACCGTACTGCGGCTGGTGCCGGACGCCGGGTATGCGGTCGGCATGCACCTGGACCGCGACGAGCTGACGGTGGTGCTCGTCGACCTGGCCGGCGCGGTCGCCGCCGGCCGTACCGCCCCGCTGGATTTCGGCGCCCCGGCGGACGAGGTGGTCGCGGTGGCGGCGTACGCGGTCGCGGCGGTTCGGGACGGGGGCGCGCGGCCCGTGGACCTGCCGGTGCTCGGGGTCGGCGTGGCGGTGCCGGGGCCGCTCGACCACCGGGGCGGGGTGCTGCACCGTGTCACCGGGTTTCCGCAGTGGGACGGCTATCCGTTGCGGGACGCGCTCGCCGCGAGGACCGGGCTGCCCGTCGTCGTCGACAAGGACACCAATGCCGCCGCCCTGGGCCTCGCCCTGCGCGCGGCGGGCGCGGGCGACTTCGCGTATCTGCACCTCGGGACCGGGCTCGGCGCCGGGCTGGTCCTCGGCGGGGGGCTGCATCGTGGGGCCCGTACCGGGGCCGGTGAGTTCGGGCACCAGACCGTCCAGCTGGACGGGCCGGTGTGCAGCTGCGGGGGGCGCGGCTGCATCGAGGCGCTCTGTCTCGCCGCCGTCGCCCGCGGCGATGTCGCGGAGGCCGCGCGCGTTCTGGGGACCGGCGCCGCGAACCTCGTCGGGCTGCTCGACATCGACCGGGTGATGCTGGGCGGCCGTACCGTCGCCGCCGATCCCGATGCGTACGTACGAGGCGTCCGCGCCGTGATCGACGAGCGCGCCCGGCTGGGCGGCATCGACGCGCCCGTGCCGGTCACCGCCGCCGGGGGAGGGGACCGGCCGGTCGCGGAGGGGGCCGCGCAACTGGTCCTGGCCCCGCTGTTCGGGCGGGTCGCAGGCGCGGGCGTCGGAGGTGCGGACGGGGGCGCGGCCCTGGTCCCGTGACCATCCGGCGGCCGAGGGCGGCGGGGTCGGCCTTCGGTCCACTGCCCGCCAGGCTCTGAGGCCGACGGGTTCGGTTTCGCTCCCTTGCCCGCCCGGCGGCCGAGGGCGAAAGTGCGGCTGTGGGGCGCGCAACTGAGCTGATCGAGCGGTTCCCTGCCACCGACCGGGCGGCCCTGCGGCATGCCGGTGCCGGTCGCCTCGCGCGTGAGTGGCAGCGTCGCGGCCCAGAACCGGTGAACTCCGGCGAACGGGGCGAGCCGACCGTTTCGCGAGTAGCGAAGGGTGCCCCCACATGCCCGCCACACCGCCCCCGTCCGGCAGGCCTTCCGCTTCCACCCCTGCATCCGTCCCCGCGGCCGGTCCCGCATTCATCCCTCTGGCCTCCGCCGCCTCCGTCCCCGCATCCACCACCCCCGCGGGTCCTCCCTCGCCGCCGCCGCACCCGCTCCCCGGGCGGACGCGGCACGGGTTCGCGCTCGGGCTGGCGGCGGCGAGCGTGGTTCCCGCCGTACTCGGTGGCACATCCGCCGCACCCTCCTCCGCCGCGCCTTCGGCCTCCCCGGTGTCGAAGTCGGACTCCACGACCGCCGACCAGCAGCCCACCTGCGGTGATCCGGACGCGAGCGACTTCCCGATCAGCACCCGTATCCACGGCGGCCCGGACACCTATGCGTCCGGTGGCGGCTACGGAACCTGGTTCCTGGATCTCACCAACACCACCACCGAGTCGTGCCGGGCCATCCATCCGGTGCTGGTCCTCACCGACGAGGACCGGAAGCTGACCTCCGACCAGATCCAGCTGGAGTTCTCCGAGCAGAACCGTCCCGATGTGGAGCATCGCGTCACCTGGGAGACCACCGACCAGGACGAGCACATCGGCGTCTTCGGCGGCGACGGCGCCGACTCCTTCGACGGCTTCACCGTCCCCGCGGGCCGTACCGTCACCGTCCAGGTCCGGATGGCGTTCACCTCGGACACCAGCCCGGGCCGGATCACCGCCAACGCCGCGATCGTTCAGCGGCAGCACGCAGCGAGCGGCGGGACCGGGAAGGACGACGGGGCCTGGGTCGGCGAGTCCGACGACTACCCCTTCGCCGTCGTCGAGGACAGCGGTGACACCGGCGAGACCGGAGAGGTCGGTGGGACCGGGGAGACCGGAGAAGTCGGTAAGACTGGGGAAACCGGAGAGGTCGGCAGGACCGGGAAAGCCGGAGAGACCGGTGGGACCACAGAGGCCGGCGACACTCCAAGCGACCCCCGGTCCGACGGAGCCCGGCCCACCGCCACCGCCGACCCCCGCACCGGTGACGCTCCGCGGCCGTTCGCACCCGGCCGGACCCCTGCCGACAGCGACCTCCCCGAGCTGGCCGCGACCGGCCCGGCCACCGTTGCGTACCCCGGCATCACCGTTGCAGGGTTCCTGATCGGTGGCGGGGCCATGGTGGTCTGGTCCCGCCGCCTGCGCCGCCGCGAGCGTTCATGAGAACCGCGGGTGCGTGGGGTCCTGACGAGCTACGCGCCCAAGGCCGGAGGTCAGGAATCGCTTCGCAGCCGGTCACGCTGGATCTGGTGAGCGAGGGCGCGGCGCACGGAGGCTGAAGCGGCGGTGGTGACCTTCGAGGGGAGGTCGAGACCGCGGCTGATCTGGTCGTACGCGTCCCGGTAGCTGCCGGGCATTTCCGCCCGGTGCAGTCTCAGGTCCTCTTCGACCAGGCGGCGCAGCTCGGGCCACTACCCCTGGCTCGACGACGCCGACCAATTCGTGGCGACCACTGCGGCATTCCTGGGTTGAAGGGCGTGGCCGTTGTGAGACCGGGCGATCCGGCCGCATCGGCTGGTTGATCCGGCCGTATCGGCTGGTTGAACGGACCGCCTAAAATCGGGGACGTCGGCGCTGCACAATGCGGTGCCGCCGGCGTCCCCGCACACGGCGTACGGCAGGAGTCCCACATGGCAGAGCGCAAGCCGATCTCATCCTGGCTCACCGACATGGACGGAGTCCTGATCCATGAGGGGACGCCGATCCCCGGGGCGGACGCCTTCATCAAGCGGTTGCGGGACTCGGGGCTGCCCTTCCTGGTCCTCACGAACAACTCGATCTACACCGCCCGCGACCTCCACGCCCGCCTGGACCGCATGGGTCTCGACGTGCCCGTGGAGAACATCTGGACCTCCGCCCTGGCCACCGCCCAGTTCTTGGACGACCAGCGGCCCGGCGGCACGGCATACGTCATCGGCGAGGCCGGGCTCACCACCGCCCTGCACGACATCGGCTACGTCCTCACCGACCACCAGCCGGACTACGTGGTCCTCGGCGAGACCCGTACGTACAGCTTCGAGGCGCTCACCAAGGCGATCCGGCTGATAAACGGCGGCGCCCGCTTCATCTGCACCAACCCGGACGAGACCGGCCCGTCCGCCGAGGGCCCGCTTCCCGCCACCGGGTCCGTCGCCGCCCTCATCACCAAGGCCACCGGCAAGGCCCCGTACTTCGCGGGCAAGCCCAACCCGCTGATGATGCGCACCGGGCTCAACGCGATCGGCGCCCACTCCGAGTCCAGCGCCATGATCGGCGACCGGATGGACACCGATGTGCTGGCCGGCCTGGAGGCGGGGATGCAGACGTTCCTGGTCCTCACCGGTCTCACCACAGTGGCCGACATCGACAAGTACCCCTTCCGGCCGTCCAGGGTCGTCGATTCCATCGCTGATCTCGTCGACCTCGTCGACGCGGACTGAGCCCGGCGGGGCACCGGCCCGAGGGGGGCGGGGGAGGGTTCCGAGCGGTCCTTGCGGGCCCGCCCCCCGGGCTCCTGCGGATGCGAAAAGCCGGAGCAGGCGTGAACCTTCCCTAAGGAGGTTCACGATGCGTTCCATACCCCTCACGTTCTGTGCCGCCGCGGTCGTCGCGGCGACCCTGGTGTCGGCTCCTGCCGCACTGGCCGACTCCGAATCCGGGTCCGACCCGACGGGCTCGGGCTCGGGCTCCCGCACCACACTCTCGGTGACCCCACCCTCCGCCGCCCCGGGCGGTGAGGTGGCCCTGCGGCTGGACGCCTGCGAGGGCAAGGAGGCCAAGGGCAATTCCGATGTCTTCGCCTCCGAATCGCGCTTCTCGCCCGCCGCGGACGGGGGCCTCTACGCCAAGGCCCGGATCAGCTCGGACGCCTCCCCGGGCGACCACGACATCCAGATCGTCTGTACGGACGCCAAAGGCACCAAGGCGTCCGGCAGGGTCACCGTCACCGACCGCGACCAGGCCACGCCCCTCGCCCCGGTCCGCGCGGGAGGCGGCGGCACCGCCGTCCGCACCGCCAAGGAAGCCCATCAGGACGGCCCCGGCACCGTGCAAGCGGTGATCGGTCTGGCCCTGGCCGCCGTCGCGGCCGGCGCCGTTGTGTTCCGCCGCGCGCGCCGTCGCCGGCAGGCCGAGGACTGACGTGTCCGCCCCCGACCACCCGGAGGGCCACGGCCGACTGCTCACCGGAATGGCCTGGGCCGTCCTGCTGATGGGCCTGTGGCTCTGGGGTCGCGACATCACCGATGGCTCCGGCGCCAGCTCCGCCCCGACCACCGGCGACATCGCCGCGGTCGGGCGCCCGCTCGGCGTCCCGCTGCCCCCGCCGCACGACCCGATCGAGGGCGCCGCGCCGGAGCGGGTCGAGATCCCGTCGATCGGCATCGAGGCACCCGTGGTCGCCCGCGGCCTGGACAAGGACGGAGCGATCGAACCACCGCCGTTCGACACGCCCCAGACCGTCGGCTGGTACGGCAGCGGCACCGAGCCCGGCGCGAAGGGCCCCGCTCTTTTCGTCGGCCACGTCGACACCGAGACCGAACCGGCCGTCTTCTACGGGCTCAGCGCGGCCCGCCCCGGTGCCAGGGTCGAGGTGACCCGCGCGGACGGCACGGTCGCCGAATTCACCATCGACGACGTCCAGGTCTTCACCCGGAAACGCTTCAACGCCGACAAGGCGTACGGCCCCCACAAGAAGGGCCGCGCGGAACTCCGCCTGATCACCTGCGGCGGCACCTACGACCGGGCGTCGCACTCGTACGACGCGAATGTGGTCGTCTCGGCCTACTTGACCGGCGAGAAGTCCGGGGGGAGCGGCAGCGCCTGATGCCGCCGATATCCGGCCCGGCCGACAGCCCTCCTGCCCCGGGGCGCCGACCGGGCCGGTCCTCGACCGCGGTGGGCGGGCTGCGGGAGAAGCCGGCGTTGCCGTGTGCCGCCTGTGGGTCCCGTGAAGGTGGCGACGCGGGGGCCCGGTCCCCGAACGAACAAGGCCCCTCACATGTAGTGAGGGGCCTTGACTCTGCGTGCGCCGCCAGGGACTCGAACCCCGGACCCGCTGATTAAGAGTCAGCTGCTCTAACCAACTGAGCTAGCGGCGCCTGCTGACCTGGAGAACTCTACCCGAAGACGAGGTGTGCTCCTGACCATTTCTCGCCATCGCGGCCTGTCGGATGGTCGTTTTTTCTCTTCTGTCCGTCAAAATGCGATATGTCAGGAGGGTTGAGACCCTGGCGCCCGTGCAGATGCACCCAAAGATCTTGACGTGAGCGGAGGGGAATCGCGTGACTGTGCCGGCTTTCGAGGAGTACGTACCCGCCGGCGACTGCACCTGTGCGGGGTGCGCCGCACGACGGCGCGCCGCCGCGGGTGCCTTGCCCATGCGGTACGGAGGTCATCCAGCCGCACATGGCGCGCGCCGCGCGCTGGTGGTGATCACCACGGCCGGAGTGGTCCTGAGCACCGGCGCGACCGAGACGGCGAGTGCGCCGGGCGACCGGGCGACGGGGGCGACCGGGGCCGCCCGTACGGACGAGACGACGGTGTCGGTGGACCTGGTGGACCCGGCTGACGAGAGCGACCCGCTGACCTGGGCCGAACCGGATCCGGACAGTCCGCAGGGCGCACCGGGGCCGCTGCGGGGCGCGAGAGCCTCGGGTCCGTCCTCGTCCACGCCCACCGAGACCACGCTGCGCAAGACCAGCCGGGCCGCGATCATCAACCGTGCGAAGAAGTGGGTGTCCGCGCAGGTTCCGCACAGCATGAGCAAGTACTGGTCCGACGGCTACCGGCAGGACTGCTCCGGCTATGTGTCGATGGCGTGGAACCTGCCCGGCAACGAGTGGACCGGCAGCCTCGCCAACTACGGGAAGCGGATCGCGCGGGAGAAGCTGCAGCCCGGCGACATCTTGCTCTTCCACAATCCGGCCAACCCCACGAAGGGCTCGCACGTCACGATCTTCGGCGGCTGGACCGACTACACGCACACCCACTACACGGCGTACGAGCAGACGAAGCCGCACACCCGCAAGCAGACGACGCCCATGGCGTACTGGACGCACTCCGGCAGCTACGTCGCGTACCGCTACAAGGGTCTCAGCAGCGGCAGCAGTGGCAGCGCCGGCGGCTCGTCGACGAAAGCGTTCCCGGGCGCCGGGAATTTCGGCCTCGGCATCAGCGGCACGTACGTCACCCAGCTCGGGAAGATGCTCGTGGGCCGGGGCGGCAAGCGCTTCTACAAGGCCGGCCCCGGGCCGGGCTGGAGCGACGCCGACCGGCGCGCGACCCAGGCGTTCCAGAAGGCCCAGGGCTGGAAGGGGAAGGCGGCGGACGGCATCCCCGGCCCCGACACCTGGCGTCTTCTGGCCAACGGGACCGGTCGCGACATCCCCGCCACCGGAAGCGGGAGCGGGGACGGGGCCGGCCAGGGTGATTCGCACTCGGCTTCGAAGTTTCCCGGGCGGGGTCATTTCCGGCCCGGTCAGTCAAACAGCCACGTCGACAAGCTCGGCAAGCAGTTGGTGAAGAAGGGATACGGCAAGTACTACCTGTCGGGACCGGGGCCGCGGTGGACCGAGGCGGACCGGCGCAATGTCGAGGCCTTTCAGCGGGCCCAGGGCTGGCGGGGCGGAGCGGCCGACGGCTACCCCGGTCCGGAGACCTGGCGACGACTCTTCGCGTGACAAAACGAACATGACGGAGGCGGGAATGGGATCCACGGTGTCGGACAGCTCCGGAACCCCGGAGAGCGGGAGGGAACGGGAAGGGGAGCGGGAGGAGGTGCGGGCGCCGGTACGGGTGTGGGGTTCGGACCGGGCGAAGACGCGCGACGGGGCCGGGCGCCCGGACGGGGAGACGGATCCGGGTTCGGGTTCGGCTTCGGGGATCGGGTCCGCCCCGGACGCGGAGCCGGGTGCCGGTCCCGACTCGGTGGTCGACCTCGTGCTGGACCTGCCCCCGGGCGAGGACGTGGACTTTGCAACCCTCGGGGCGACCTCGACCTCGGCCTCGGTCCCGGCCCTGGGCACCGCCCCTGTCCTGGGCGTCGCGCCCGTCCCGGCCTTGACCGGCCACCGCGCCGGGCCCGGTTCCGACACCCCGCCCCCATCCACACCCTTGCCTCCGTCCCCGCGACGGGCCGCCCCCAACACCGTCTTCGGCTCCCTCCCCGTCGCCGGGGGCGCCAGGGCCGAGCAGCCCGGCGACGCCGCGTGGAGAACCGGGCGGCAGCACGCGGTCATCGTCAATGAGCGGACCGTCACCATCCCCGTACACCTGCTCTGCCGTGAGGGCGCCGAGCGCACCGACGCGGCCGCTCTCCCCGCCGGTGTGGTGCGGCGGGGAGCCGGTGGTGTCCAGTCGGCGGCGGGGGTGCGTCGGCCGCCGGTGCCGAGGGTGCCGCAGGTGCGGCCTTCGACGCGGCCGGCGCCGGTCGCTGATCCACGGCTTGCCGAGCGGTCGGGGCCCGCGCTGCCCGGCTGGGTGGCGCTGCTCGCCGGCCTGGCCGGGATTGCCGCCGGCGGCGCTGTCCTCTGGAGGGTCGGCGCACTGCCCGCCGCCGCTCTTGCCCGGTTCGGGATCGGATCGCGTCCGTACGACGGCATCGGCCTCGGCGTCTGGGCGGCGCTCGCCGTGCTGGCGACGGCGGTGCTCTTTGCGCTGGGCGGTCTGAGCCGCGGACGGGTCGGTTACGCCTGGGTGCTGACGCGCTTCGGCGAGTACCGGGGGAGTGTGCGGCGGACCGGGCTGATGTGGATCAGCCCGCTGCTGCTGCGCCGCCGGGTCGACGTACGCCTGCGGCACTGGCGCAGCGAACGGCTCCCCGCCGTGGACGCCAACGGTACGGCGCTGCGCGTCGTCGTCCTTGTCGTCTGGCGGATCAAGGACACCGTACGGGCGGTGCTCGGGGTCGCAGACCACGAGGCGTATCTGCGCGAGCAGGTCGAGGCGGCGATGGCCCGGGTCCTCTCGCAGTTGCCCGCCGACGCCTTCCACGAGGACGCGCACACCCTGCGCAACGCGGAGGCGGTGGGTGATGCGCTGACCCGGATGCTGAAGGCGGACTGCGAGCCGGTCGGCATCGAGGTGTACTCCGCGCAGCCGACCGGAATCGAGTACGCGCCGGAGGTCGCCGCGGCCATGCAGCGCCGCCGGATCGCCGCCATCGACGCCAAGCACCGCGACAGTGTGCTGACTTCGGTGGTTGACGCCGTGGACGACACTGTCAACCGGCTGACGGCGCGAGGGCTCGTGGAGCTGGACGACTACGAACGGAAGTCACTGGTCAAGGACTTGACGGTGGCCTTCTACACCGGACGCAGTGGCGGGGAGGGTGCCTGAGGGCTCCGGGGGACGCTCCCGGCGGCGAAGCGGAATCCAACTCCCATTGGTCTGGACATGTTCATGTTGCGCCAATAATCTAAGACTTGGTCTGGACCACGGCGCATGCGCGCAGCAGGGCTCATGGAACCTCCCCCACGTTCTTGAGGAGCGACAGCGATGCGTAAAAGGGCAAGCGCGGCCATAGTCGGCCTGGCGATAGCGGGCGTCTCGATGTTCGCGACGAGCAGCGCCAGCAGCCACGGCTACACCGACAACCCCATCAGCCGCCAGAAGCTCTGCGCCAATGGCACGGTGACGGGCTGCGGCAGCATCCAGTGGGAGCCGCAGAGCGTCGAGGGCCTCAAGGGCTTCCCGGCGGCAGGTCCGGCCGACGGCAAGATCTGCTCCGGCGGCCACTCCGAGTTCGCCCAGCTCGACGACCCGCGCGGTGGCAACTGGCCCGCCACCCATGTCACCGCCGGCCAGGGCTTCAGCTTCCGCTGGCAGTTCACCGCGCGCCACGCCACGACGGACTTCCGCTACTACATCACCAAGAACGGCTGGGACCCCACCAAGCCGCTCACCCGGGCCGACCTGGAGTCGCAGCCCTTCATGACGGTGCCGTACGGCGGTCAGCAGCCCCCGTCGACCCTGACCCAGCAGGGCACCATCCCCACCCAGAAGACGGGGAAGCACATCATCCTGAGCGTCTGGACCATCGCGGACACGGCGAACGCGTTCTATGCGTGCTCCGATGTTCAGTTCTGACGTGTAGTCGGTTGATGGCGGCGGCGCGGAGGGCTCAGTTCGCCAGGGCAGGCTCCTTCCGCGCCGCCGCCACGGACCTGTGCCGCAGCAGCGTCACGGCCAGTACCGCCCCCGCCAGCAACAGCGCGGCCCCCGCCACCGAGGCGTACTGCATGCTGTGCACGAAGGCATTCCTCCCGACCGAGATCAGCGAAGCGTCCCCCGTGGCCACCGCGCCCGGCAGAGTCTTGCGGGCCTCCTCCGGTGCCGAGCCCGGCATGTCCGCGGTGTAGACCGCCGTGGCCACCGCCCCCAGCAGGGCCATCCCCATCGCACCGCCGAACTCCTGGCCCGTCTCCAGCAGCGAGGCCGCCGAACTGGCCTTCTCCGGCGGGGCGGTGGCCAGCGCCAGGTCCGAGACCAGCGCCATCACGGTGACGATGCCGCAGCTCATCACGGCACAGCCGCCGAGCAGCAGCCACAGCGAGTCCGTGCCGGTCAGGGCGAGTACGGCGAAACCGGCGGCGGCGATGACGAAACCGGCGCAGATGACGCGCGTACGGTCGGTCCGCTGGGCGATCGCCGTGGCCGCCGGGGCCGCAGCACCCACCGCCAGTGACGGGGCCAAGCTCCACAGTGCCGCCTCCATCGTGCCCATGCCGAGCACCGACTGCAGATACTGCGTGGTGAAGAACGCCGAGCCCATCATCGCGAAGGCGGCCAGCGCGTTCAGCCCGATTCCCGCCCCGAAGCCGCGGTCGCGGAACAGCTCCCGGCTGATCATCGCGTCGCCGCGGCTGCGCTGGCGGCGGACGAAGAACCAGCCGACGAGGAGCCCGGCGGCGGTGATCAGCCCGTTCGGCAGATCGAGCCCATGGGCGGCACTCTCCTTGATCCCGTAGACGACGGGCAGCACGGCGCCCATCGACAGCGGCACGCTCAGGAAGTCGAACCGGCCGGGGTTCGGGTCCTTGAACTCCGGGACCAGCACCGGCACCAGGACCAGCAGCAGCACCATCGCCGGAACATTGATCAGAAAGACCGAGCCCCACCAGAAGTGCTGCAGCATGACCCCGCTGAGCACCGAGCCGAGCGCGATCCCGCCGGCCATGGCACCCGACCAGATGCCGATGGCCCGGCCGCGCTGCCGCTCGTCGCGGAACATGTTCCGTACGAGACCCATCGTCGACGGCATCAGCGTCGCACCGCCGATCCCGAGCAGGGCGCGGGCAGCGATCAGCATCTCGGCGCTGGTGGAGTACGCCGCGGCGACGGACGCGGCACTGAACGCGAACGCCCCGACAAGCAGCAGCTTGCGGCGGCCGATCCGGTCGCCGAGCGAGCCCATCGTGATGAGCAGACCGGCCAGGGCGAAGGCGTACACATCGAAGATCCAGAGCTGCTGGGTGGCGCTGGGTGCGAGGTCCCGGTCGATGGACGGGATCGCGAAGAAGAGGACGGAGACGTCCATCGAGACGAGGAGAAGAGGCAGCAGGAGGACCACGAAGGCGGTCCATTCCCGGCGACCGGCGAGGTGGCCGCGCTCGGCGGTGGTGCTCGTAGCGTTGGTCATGCCTGGAAATGTACGAGCGTTTAAAACGCTTGTCTAGTACGACCGTGTAAAACGTTTGTACATCTCGATGGGCAGCGAAAACGCACTGGGCGGTTCACGTGTGTACGTGAACCGCCCAGTGCGTTGTCTGTGCGCCGCCAGGGACTCGAACCCCGGACCCGCTGATTAAGAGTCAGCTGCTCTAACCAACTGAGCTAGCGGCGCCTGCTGACTCGAAAATAATACCTGCTCCCGAGAGGTGCTGATGACACCCGGATGAAATGGGACTCATCAGGCCAAATCTTGCTCGTCCAGCAAAATCAAGCCCGCTCGGCAAAATCAAGCCCGTCCGGCGATTGAGGACAACGCCGTCCCGGGGCACCCCGGTGGGCCTCGCCGAACCCCCGCCTCAGAGCGCCAGCGATAGAAGCACGGGCGCCGCCCGCCGGTTCAGTGTGTCCGCCGCCGCGCGCAGGCGGTGCGCATCCTCGACCGGCAGGGACAGTGCCAGGCAACCCGCCGACGCCCCGGCCGTAAGCGGCACCGCCGCGCACACCGTGCCGACCGCGTACTCCTGGAGGTCGAGCACCGGGACCGTCGCCGGCTGGCTGTCCAGCTTCGAGAAGAGCACCTTCTCGTTGGTGATCGTCCGTGACGTGAGCCGGGCCGTCTTGTGGCGCGAGAGGTGGTCGCGGCGGCTGTTCTGGTCGAGCTGGGCCAGCAGGCACTTGCCGACCGCCGAGGCGTGCGCGGAGGAACGGAAGTCCACCCACTCGTTGACCGCGGGGGTACGGGGGCCGTCGGCGTACTGCGTGACGCGGATCTCGCCGTCGACGTACCGGCTGATGTAGACCGCCGCGCCGACCGAATCGCGCAGCTGCGTCAGCATCTGCTGGAGTCTGGTCTCCAGGGCCTGCCTGCGGGCCGCGCCGGAGCCGAGGAGCAGCAGCGAGGAGCCGATGGCATACGCGCCGTCGGTGACCTGCTCGACGTACCCCTCGCGGCGCAGTGTCAGCAGCAGCGGGGTGAGATGCCCGATGGGCAGTCCCGCCTCCCGGGATATCTGGGTGGCCGTCACACCGCTGCTGTGCTTGGAGACCGTTTCGAGAACACGAAGGGCGTACTGCACCGAATGGAACGGTGCGGTCGGTTCGGGCTTCAATGCCACGGTTTCCCCCACCAGGTTGTGACCGCAAGCTGTACCACCACGATAGCCGCCAAGAGCCCATTCCGGGACGGCTGTTGGCGACTTGATGGGGCGCCCCGGCTCCGTAAGCTGGGATGTGCCCTTTTGGCATATGCCAGCGTCATTGGCTGATCGCGAGTGCCGAGGTCACAGCACCGCGGCGAGGAACTCGCGCGTACGTTCGCGCTCGGGATCGGAGAAGATTTTTTCCGGTGAGCCCGACTCGATCACGCGTCCGGCATCGAACATCAGTACCGTCTCCGAGACGTCCCGGGCGAAGTTCATCTCGTGGGTCACGCAGAGCATGGTGATGTCGGTGTTCCTGGCGATGTCGCTCAGCAGCTCCAGCACGCCCGCCACCAGCTCGGGGTCGAGCGCGGACGTCACCTCGTCCAGCAGCAGGATCTCCGGCTGCATCGCCAGCGCGCGGGCGATCGCCACCCGTTGCTGCTGGCCGCCGGAGAGCTGGGAGGGGTGTGCGTCGATCTTCCCCGAGAGCCCCACCATGTCGAGCAGCTCGCGGGCGCGAGTCTCCGCCTCGTCGCGGTCCATGCCCAGCACACTGACCGGGGCCTCGGTGATGTTCCGCAGCACCTTCATATGGGGGAAGAGGTTGAACTGCTGGAAGACCATGCCGATCTTCTTGCGGGCCCCTCGCAGATGCTTCTGTGTCGCAGGCTTCAGTGAGCCACCCGGTGCCTTGATGTGGGACAGCGGTTCGCCGTCGACCCAGATCACTCCGTCGCTGACCTTCTCCAGCGTCATCAGCAGCCGCAGGATGGTGGTCTTGCCCGAGCCGCTGGGCCCGATCAGGGTGACGTGTTCGCCGCGCCGCACCGAGAAGTCCAGCCCGTCGAGCACGACATGGTCGCCGTACCGCTTCACGACGTTGTCGAAGCGGACCAGCGGATGGCAGGTCTGCGACGTGGCGGGGACCGGGATGATGTCCATGGGGGCCGCGGCAGTCGTCTTCTGCAGGGGGAGAGGTTCAGTGGTCAAGGCGCTTCTCCAGCTTTCTCATCAGCAGCGAGGTGGGGTAGCTCGCGACCAGGAAGACCAGTCCGGCGAGCGTGAATGCCTCGGTGTAGGCGAAGTGGGCGGCGCCGTACGTACGGGCCTCGAAGACCATCTCCTGCACCGTGATCACGGCAAGGAACGGAGTCTCCTTGAACATCGAGATCGCGTAGTTGCCGAGGGCGGGCAGCACATTGCGCACCGCCTGCGGCAGGATCACGGCCTGCCAGGTCCGCAGCGGGGAGAGCGAGAGCGCCCGGCAGGCCTCCCACTGGCCCTTCGGCACACCGTCGATCCCGGCGCGGTACACCTCGGACGTGTACGTGGCGTAGTGGATGCCCAGCACCACGATGCCGATCGTCAGCGGCTCCACGGAGTTGAACACGGCAGCCGCGCCCACCAGTTGGACGAGCAGCGGGGTGGAGCGGATGAACTCCATCACGACCCGCACCGGCACCGTCACGAACCTGCTCGGGGCCCGTCCGGCGACCGCGATGGCGAGCCCGAGGACCGCGGCGACGAGCGTGCCGAGGACGGTCGCGAGCAGCGTGACCTCGAAACCTTCGAGCACCAGGGGAAGGACGCCCCGGGCAGCGTTCCAGTCGAAGCCGTTCACCGGGCACCTCCGGCCGTCGATGCGACGGCTTCCGTGGCGCTGCGGCTGCGCAGCAGCGAGCCCGCACCGGTCGGCAGGCCGAGCCGTCGCTTGGCGCTCCGCTCCAGCAGATTCATCAGCAGGGTCAGCGCGTAGGCCAGGACGAAGTAGGCGACCAGCAGGGTCATGTACGCGGTGAGCGTCTCACCGGTACGGTCGCGCAGCTGCTGGATCACGGTCATCAGGTCCGCCGCGGAGATCAGCCACAGAAGCGGGGTGCACTTCAGCAACTGGATCAGCAGATTGGTGAAGGACGGGATCATCTGCACCCAGGCCTGCGGAAGGATCACCTTCCGCATCCGGTGCAGCGGCGTCATGTTCAGCGCGACGGCCGCCTCGTACTGGGCAGCCGGTACGGAGTTGATCGCCCCGCGCACCACCTCGGAGCCGTATGCCCCGTAGTTGAGACCGAAGGCGACGACGCCGCAGAGCAGCGGCGTCAGTTCGTACCCCGTCAGCGGCGGCATCGCGTAGTAGAGCCAGAACAACTGGATGTAGAGCGAGGTGCCGCGGAAGAACTCCACGACCACGCGCGAGGCACCGCGCAGAACCAGCAGCCGGCTGACCGACATCAGACCGAGGACGAACGACAGGAACAGGGCGAACAGCGCGCCCAGGACGGTGGCCTGGAGTGTCACCCACAGCCCCGAGCGCAACTGCGGCAGATCGTCGAAGAAGGCGGAGAAGAAATCACTCATGCGGTGCGTTCCGTCCCTGTCAGCCCTTGCACAGATCGGCCGTCTTCAGGGTGGCCGGCGGGAGCTCGGCGGCCCCGAATCCGTACTCCTGAAGCAGGCTCACATAGCGCGAGCTGTCCGAGACGATCTTCTTCAGCTCGCGGTTGAAGGCGTCCCGCAGATCCTCGTTGCCCTTGCGGAAGACGGCGCCGCCGGGGCTGTACTGCTTCTTGCCGTCGAGCTCCGGCAGGAAGGCCTCGGTGACCTCGGTGCCGGGGTTCGTCTTCGCGAGCCGGCGCAGCGAGATGCCGGTGAGCAGGAACGCGTCGATCCGGCCGCCCTTGACCGCGTCGGCGCCGTCCTGCGGTTTCTGCAGCGACTTGATCCTGTCCTTGGAGATGCCGGCGCCCTCGGCGTACGAGCCCTCGACGGCACCCGACATCACGCCGACGGTGATCCCGGAGGCCTTCGCCGATGCCAGGTCGGTGACCTTCTTCGGGTTGCCCTTCTTCACCATCAACGCGGTCGGCGAGATGAACTCGGGCTCGGAGAAGACGGCATTGGCACAGCGCTCCGGAGTGATCGTCATGCCGGCGCTGACCACGTCGTACTTGCCCGCCTGCAGCCCGGGGATCAGACCGTCCCACTCGGAGAGCGTGGGCTTCAGTTCGTCGACGCCGAGCGCCTTGAAGATTTCCCGGTGCAGGGTGGGCGCCTCGCCCTTGAGCTGCTTGCCCTCCAGATAGCCGTACGGGGCCTCATTGGCGTACGCGATCCGTACGAAGCCCTGCTTACGGAGCTTGTCGAGCGCCCCCGCACCGTCCGCGGAACCGGCGTCGGTCCTGCTGCACGCGGAGAGCAGACCGGGAACGACGAGCAGGCCGCCCACGGCTGCCGATCGGTTGAGAAAGCCCCGGCGGGACAGGTTCGGGAAGTCAGCCATGGTTCGCAATCTCCTGGAGGGATCGAACAGTCCGGACAGGAGGAGCGCCTGCCCGATCCCGTACGTCTATGCAGACAGACGCCTCCTGTGATCGAACGGTGACCGGAGCGCTACCTTTCCGTGTCCCGTTGCGGGCTGAGAGCCTGTTGGTGCGCGGCGCGTATTTCCCGGCGCGGAACGCTTCATGACGGACTGTTGTGCGGACACGTCCGCGAGGGGCAGGTGAAGTGGCCTACGGGCCCGGCCCGTCGGGGTCACTCGCTCCGGTCCCGGGTGGGGACGTACCCGCGCTGCTTGTCCACCACATTCGGCAACGGCGCCCCGGCCGCCCAGAGTTCGTACATCTCCACGAACTGCTCGCCCAGCCGGTCCCGCCAGCCCGCCGTGTCGCCGCTCATGTGCGGAGACACAATCAGGTCCGGTACGTCCCAGAGCGGGCTCTGCGGCCCCAGTGGCTCCTGCTCGAACACATCGAGCGCCGCGCCCGCGATCCAGCGCCTGCGCAGTGCGGCGATCAGATCGTCCTCTACGACCATCGGGCCGCGCCCCACATTGATGAAGCGGGCCGACGGCTGCATCAGTCCGAAGAACCGCGCGTCGAACATGCCACGGGTCGACTCCGTCAGCGGCGCCGCGCAGATCACCCAGTCGGCCATGGAGGCCAGACGATCCAGCTCCGCCACGCCGTGGATGGTGCGCCGCGCGCGACGTCCCACCAGCGCCACCTGGACCCCGAGGGCGATCAGCAGCCGGGTGATCTCCCGCCCGATCGGGCCCGCGCCGACGACCACCGCACGGCTGCCCGCGACCTGTGTGCTCTCCCTGTGGCGCCACAGCCGCCGGTGCTGGAGCTCCAGCGTGCCGGGGAGGTCCTTGGCGAACGCCAGCACCAGGCCCGTCACGTACTCGGCGATCGGCCGCTCGAAGATGCCCCGCGCATTGGTCACCACGGTTTCGGAGGCCGCCAGCTCCGGGCAGAGCAGCCGGTCCACGCCCGCGCTCGCCGTATGCACCCACGCTGGTCGCGGTCCGTCACCGGGCCATGCGGCCCGTACCGCGTCGGAGGTGAAGTCCCACACCAGCAGCACGTCGGCTTCCGGGAGCTGTGCGGCGAGTCCGGCCTCGTCCGTGTACCGGACCGCTGCCCGGCCGGTCAGCCGTCCGAGGCGCGGCGACGGGTCGGTGTTCAGGACGAGCAGGGTGGGCTCTGACATGAGAGACGGTCGCTCCGCTGCGTCTGAGATGTGCGGATTGACCACGCTCGCACCCGCGCCCGACTTCGTCAACAGGCCGCAGTGGGCGTGGCGACGAATGGGGGAATACTGGGGAGAGGTGGGCGGAAGCGGTCACGGGTAGGGCTCCCCGGACCCGTCCGGCCCCCGAATACCCGTTCAGGCACCTGCCGGAACAGGAAGGGTGGACATGACGACCCTCGGTTTTCTCTACCCGGGCCACCACTACGCGGAGGACGACTTCCCTCGGATGGAGATCCTGCTCGACGCCGTCAGACTGGTCGTGAACCACACCGACGTCGACGAGGACGTCTACGGGATCGACGCGCTGGTACGGACAGGCGCGCCCGAACGTCTGGCGGCCGGAGTGACGGAGCTGCAGCGCGCCGGTGTCGAGTCCGTCGTGTGGGCGAACAGCGGCGGCAGCTTCCTGTACGGCTGGGAGGGTGCCCATGAACAGACCGCTGCCCTGGCCCGGGCGGCAGGCGTGCCCGCCTCCAGCACCTCCTTCGGCTTCGTCCATGCGGTACGGGAGCTGGGCGCCGACCGCGTCGCCGTCGCCGCGACCTATCCCGAGCACATCACCGCACTGTTCAGCGCCTTTCTCCGGTCCGCGGGCATCGAGGTGGCCGCCACCCACGCCGCCGGTCTCGGCTCCGCCGCCGAGGCCGCCGCCTGGGACCTGGACAAGGTGAAGGAGCTCGTCACGGCCGCGGACCGGCCGGAGGCCGATGTGATGCTGCTGCCCGACACGGCCCTGCACACCGTCTCGCACGTGGCGGAGCTGGAGGCACTTCTCGGCAAGCCGGTGCTCACCGGGAATCAGGTGACGGTCCGGGAGGGGCTGCGGCTGGCGGACCGCCGGACCTGGTCCCCGAGGCTCGGCAAGATCTTTGCCGAGCGCGAGGCACCCCCGGCCCCGGTGGCCACGTGGGGCGAGGGCCGGGAGCGCGCACACGGCGGGAAGAAGGGGTGGCCCGGAAAGCAGACCCACCCCGGCTGGTGAGCCGAGGGGCAACCGGTGAGCCACGGGCCGGCCGGTGAGCCGAGAGAAAGCGGGTGAGCCAAGGGAAAGCCGGTGAGCCACGGGACAACCGGCGGACCGGGGGGAATAAACGGAGACCACCTCCTGTTGTGCCCTTCCGGACGAACGAGCCGGACGTAAGCGCATCACCGGAGAGGCCAGGACGTGGACGAGATTCGAGGCGGCGAGATCCGTGGCAAGACGGAGGGGACGGCCACCGTTCCGCTCTCCGTGCTGGACCTGGTGACCGTGGGCCAGGGCCGCACCGCCACCCAGGCCCTGCGCACGAGCGTGGACATCGCACAGCTCGCCGAGCGCCGCGGATTCCATCGCTACTGGGTCGCCGAACACCACTCGATGCCCGGCGTCGCCTCCTCCTCGCCGGCCGTGATCCTGGCCCACCTCGCCGCACACACCGAACGCATCAGGCTCGGCTCCGGCGGCGTGATGCTGCCCAACCACGCGCCGCTCGTCATCGCCGAGCAGTTCGGCACCCTGGAGGCCATGGCCCCCGGCCGCATCGACCTGGGTCTCGGGCGCGCCCCCGGTACCGACGGCGCGACTGCGGCCGCCCTGCGCCGCACGGACCGGCTGGGCGAAGGTGCCGAAGACTTCCCTCAGCAGCTCGCCGAGCTGACCCGGTTCCTGGACGACGACTTCCCGGACGGCCACCCCTACGCCCGTATCCACGCGGTCCCCGGCCCGGTCCAGGCCACGGCCGAGGGCGGGGTCCAGTCCCCGGCCCGCCCGCCCATCTGGCTGCTCGGCTCCTCCGGCTTCAGCGCCCGGCTGGCCGGCGTACTCGGCCTGCCGTTCGCGTTCGCTCACCACTTCTCGGCCCAGAACACGGTGCCGGCCCTCGACCTGTACCGGGAGTCGTTCCGGCCGTCCGCGGTGCTCGACGCCCCGTACGCCCTGATCGGCGTCTCGGCCCTGGCCGCCGACGACGAGCGCGAGGCCCGCCGCCAGGTGCTCTCCGGCGCCCTGTCCATGGTCCGCCTGCGCACCGGCCGCCCCGGCCTGGTCCCGACGCCCGAGGAGGCGCAGGCGTACGCCTTCAGTCCCATGGAGCGGGAGTTCGTGGACAGCTGGCTGGTCAACATCGTCCACGGCACGGCGGACGAGGTCCGTACGGGCCTTGACGACCTGGCCAAGCGCACCGGCGCCGACGAACTCATGATCACCGCCAACGCGCACGGCGGCGAGGCCCGGCTGCGCAGCTACGAACTGATCGCGGACGCGTACGCGCTGCCGACGGCCTGACACCGGTCGCCGCGGTTCAGACCTTCAGCCTTCCGCTGCCGATCAACTCGGCGATCCGCTCCGGGGCCACCGCGCGTGAGTACAACCAGCCCTGCCCGGTGTCGCAGCCGATCCTGCGCAGCCGTTCCGCCTGGCCGGCCGTCTCCACGCACTCCGCGGTGACGGTCAGGCCCAGGCGGTGCGCCAGTTCCACCATCGCCTCGACGATCGTCTCGGCGGCGGGGCTCGGGCGGTCGCCGTCGTCGTGGCGGAAGCCGCGTACGAACGAGCCGTCCAGCTTCAGTACGGAGACCGGCAGCCGGCTCAGATAGGCGAGGTTCGAGTAGCCGGTCCCGAAGTCGTCGATGGCGATCCGTACGCCCATTTCGCTGAGCGACTGAAGGGCCTGGAGCGGGCGGCCCGCCGAGCCCATCACGGCGGACTCGGTCAGTTCCAGCTGCAGCAGTCCGGGATCGAGACCGGTCTCGGCGAGGATCTCCGCGACATCGGTGACCAGGTCGGAGTCCCAGACCTGCCGTACGGCGACATTGACGCTGATGAACAGCGGCGGTTCGGCCGGGTGGTCGAGCTGCCAGCGCCGGGCCTGGCGGCAGGCGGACCGTAGTACCCACCGGCCGAGCTGGACGATCGAGCCGTCCTCCTCGGCGATCGCCACGAACCGATTCGGCGAGAGCATGCCGAACTGCGGGTGGTTCCAGCGGACCAGCGCCTCCACTCCGCGTACGACTCCGTCGGCCATGCCGACCAGCGGTTGGTACTCGATGGTGAACTCACCGCGTTCGACGGCGGGCCGCAGATGGGAGGAGAGCGTCTGCCGGGTCATCCGGTGGGCGTTGCGCTCCGGGTCGAAGACCGTCCAGCGGGCCTTGCCGTCCGCCTTCGCCCAGTACAGCGTGGTGTCGGCGGCCTGCATCAGACCGATTGCCGAGGTGCCGGCCACGGCCCGTTCCACCACCCCGATCGAGGCCGAGACGGAGAGCCGTTGCCCGCCCAGGTCGAAGGGCTTCTGCAGCGCGGCGAGGACCCTGCGGGCCAGGTCGGTGAGCTGCTGTGTACCGGCGGAGTCCTCGACCAGGATCGCGAACTCGTCGCCGCCCAGGCGCGCCACGAGATGTGAACCGGGGCGGTGCGGGCCGTCCTGGGCCGCACAGTCGGTGAGCCGTGCGGCGACGGCGGCGAGCAGCCGGTCGCCGATCCGGTGGCCCATCGCGTCGTTGACGGCCTTGAAGCCGTCGAGATCGAGATAGCAGAGCCCGATACGGCCGTGGCCGGGGAGACTGTCGTTCTGGTACGGCGGGGTCTCCAGGATGGCCGAGAGCCGTTCGAAGAACAGCGTCCGGTTGGGCAGCCGGGTCACCGGGTCGTGCATCTGGAGGTGGCGCAGCCGCTTCTGCAGCTCACGCCGGTCGCTGATGTCCGCGACGGAGAGCAGCACCCGGCCGGGCCCGGGGTCGTCGGCCCGGCCGGTCTCCGGTTCGGGCATCGGTACGACGGTGATCTCGGCCCACATCGAGCGCCCGTCGGGATGCTTGAGCGTGCGGGTGCAGCGGAACCGTGAGCGTCGGCGGTGCAGTACCTCGCGGTACGCGTGCCAGGTGCGGCCGTCCGCCACGAGGTCGAGCAGATCGGCTGCCGACTGTGTGGACAGTGCCGCGGCGGAGAAGCCGAGGAGGCCGCCGAGGGCGTCGTTGGCGGCGACGACCAGGCCCTCGTGGTCGACGACGGCCATCGGGAGCGTGGCGGCCCGGAAGGCGGCCCGGTAGCCGTGTTGCTCGGCCCCTTCGGTTCCGGCAGGGGGCCACGGGGGGTGACGCTCCGTGATCGACGGTCCTGCGGAATGGGGGTGTGTGCCCGCCGCGGGCCTCAGCCCTTCGGAGGTTCCGCTCACCGTTCGCTCCCGCCGTGCAGTTCTGTCCTGAACAGGTGTGGCCGGACTGGCCCGCCGCGCGGGGCGCCGTTGTCGCAGGCGGAAACCACGCGGGAAAGCCTGGTGAAGCATAGAGGTTGGTGCGTCGGCCGTTCCAGCGCCCGACCCCTCCGCGCCCCGCGTTCGCCCCGCATGGGTCAGTCGCACGCCGATCCGGTTTGCCCGCGACTGATCTTTTCTGAGCGATTCCGTTCCCTCACGATCTCCTGGTGATTGATTGTGACTGTCCGTGAGGGTGAATATCTCGGCCGACTGCTGACTCGACTGGGGCAGCTCAACAGGACGAAAGCCCCGAATCATCACAGTGTGGGTGGGTGACTGTATCTCGCACCCGGAGGTAGATGTGCCGCGCCAGCACGGAGCCGGGGGGGTGGAGAGGCCGAGCCTGCGCGGTGTGGTCGCGGGCATGACCTCTCTTCTGGCGCTCGCTGCCACCTCCCTCGTCGCCGGGCCCGCCGTGGCAGCCACCGGCGAAGCGGGTCCGTGCGCGCTGCCCCGGACCGAGGTGCACCACTCGCTCGGCGTGGGGGACTGGAACGACGCCTACCCCCGCCCCGACCACTCCCTCGACGCGGTCATGGTCTTTCTCTCCTTCCCGGACCATCACCCCACCACCCCCCTCAGGGAACTCACCGCCGACTACTTCCCCTCAACCGCCCAGTTCTTCCGGCGCGCCTCGTACGGGAAGTTCACCCTGCGACCGCACCCGCTGCGGCAGTGGATCCAGATGCCCAAGGCATCCGACTGGTACGGCATACAGCGCGACTGGAACAACGCGCGGCGCAGTGCCTATCTGCGCGACGCCATCGCCGTGGCCGACCCGAAGGTCGATTTCTCCCGGTTCGACATCGTCTACCTGGTCGCCGACCCGGACGCACCGGGGGTCGACTCCGACGCCACCAAGGTCGTCAACTTCGACCGGCCGCTGCACGCCGACGGTACGGACATCCGGCGCGTCGTCACTGTCTTCGAGCGGCACCCGCCGGACCACAATGTGCTGGCCCACGAGACCGGGCACGTCTTCGACCTGCCGGACCTCTACCACCGGCCGTCCGACGGCAAGGGGGACTGGGACACCTATGTCGGCGACTGGGATGTGATGGGCAGCCAGTTCGGACTCGCGCCGGACTTCTTCGGCTGGCACAAGTGGAAGCTGGGCTGGTTGGACCGCAAGCAGGTGGTGTGCGTCCAGCGCAGCCGGGACATCACCCTGGAGTCGATGGCCGCCGTGCCCGCGCCCGGGGCCTCCATCGGCACCCGGCTCGCGGTGATCAGGACCGGTGAGGGCAGCGCCGTGGCCATCGAGGCCCGCAGCGCGACCGGCAACGACCGGACGACCTGCACCGAGGGCGTCCTGCTCTACCGGGTACGGAACGAAACCCCGTCCGGCGATGGCCCGGCCGAGGTCATCGACACCCACCCCGGCTCCGACGCCTGCTGGGACCGGTCCGTCTACGCGCCGCTCGCGGACGCCCCGCTGCAGGTCGGTGAGACGTACACCATCCCCGGCGCGCACGCCAGGATCGAGGTGGCCGACCGGACACCGTCGGGCGCCTGGACGGTCCGGATCACCACCGGAACGCAAGGCTCCAGCGAACACGGAAGGACCCGCTGACACAGACCTTCCCTGAACACGAAGAAGCCCCCCTCGCTTTCGCGAGGAGGGCTTCTTCCGTCTGTGCGCCGCCAGGGACTCGAACCCCGGACCCGCTGATTAAGAGTCAGCTGCTCTAACCAACTGAGCTAGCGGCGCCTGCT
>NZ_JBEOVN010000063.1:0-34208 GCF_040295565.1 Streptomyces sp. NPDC002785
CAGCACGATGGAGAGTTCGGCCATTCCGCCGCCTCCGCCGCCGTACTCCTCGGGGAGGTTCACGCCGAGGTAGCCGAGCCCCGCGGCTTCGGTCTTGCCCGCCTTGCCCGCGACGCCGCCGGTGGCCTTCTGCACGGCGGGGGCGGTCTGGGTGCCGGCCTTGTCGACGGTCTTGCCCGCGGCCGGGAGGGTCGTCCCGACGATCTTGCCGCCGGTCTCGCCCGTCGCCTTGGTGCCCTGCTGGGACGCGCCGTCGACCGTCTTGCCGAGGCCGGCGCCGTCGACGGTGGTCAGACCGCCGAGCTCCGGGGTCCGCGGGAGCTCCGCGGCACCTGCGGCACCGGCCGCACCGACCACGGGGGCGGCACCCGCGGCGATCAGTAGCGCGGCACGGGCGATCCGGCGGGTCAGGGGGAGGGACATGATGCTCCTTCGACGGGATGTGGAATGTGTCTGGCCGTTGATCGGACGCAATGACAACCGTCGTAAGGGCGGGGGAGGTTGCGGTGAGCCGAGGCAAAGAGTCGGCAATGCGTCACATAATCCACAACGGAGGAACCCGGGCGGACGTCACATTCCCGGATGGTCCGATGAGCCGTCACTTCCCTTTCTCCGCAAGGAAATCGGGGAATGGAGGAGAGGTGGCGGGAGATGTCGCGCCAGGGGCCGTTCAGGAGTGGCCGGATAACGCCTTCAGGTGACCACCCGTACTAGCGTGCGAGCCGCATACGAACCTCGGTGGTGCCCGATTCCGTACCCTCCGTCCGCCAGCCCGACCCGGCCTTCCACACCCGGCCCGCGTACGCGACTTCGTCCAGGTGGAGCACCTCGGACTGCGCGACCGCCCAGTGCGCGAGCTCCCAGCCGCGCCGCGCCGAGTCGACACCTCCGCCGGCGCGGGCCGCCCGCACCGGCACCGAGACCGCGCTCGTCGCCGGCGCACCGGCCGCACCCGCCCCGTCCTGCGGCGACGGCTTCTTCGTGGGCAGCACGTCCTTGCCGAAGGTGCGCACCAGCTCCGCCCGCACCTTCGCCGCATCGGCCCTCGCGGCCGTCGCCCGCGGCGGCGTGCAGTTCAGCGCGGCAGGCGTACGGCCGGTCAGCGCGGCCGCGAGCAACGCCGCATCCGGCTCGTGCTTCGCGTACGCCTGCGGGAAACCACTGCGCTGGACCCGCTGCGCGGCGACCGTCAGCGGCAGCCGCGAATAGCCGGGGACCTCGGCCAGATGCCGGTAGAACTCCCCCGCGGAGTAGACCGGGTCCAGGATCTGCTTCTCGGTGCCCCAGCCCTGCGAAGGACGCTGCTGGAACAGCCCCAGCGAGTCCCGGTCGCCGTGGTCGATATTGCGCAGCCCGGACTCCTGCAGCGCGGTCGCCAGCGCGATCGTCACCGCCCGCTCCGGCATTCCGCGCGAGATGCCGACCGCGGAGATCGTCGCGGCGTTCGAAGCCTGTTGCGGGCTCATCCGATACGTACGGCCCTTGCCGGCCGAACCGTCGGCGGACTCCACGGTGCACGCTTCGCTGACCTTGCTGCCGGTTATGTACTGCACGGTCAGATAGCCGCCCAGCGAGGCGAGCACGACAAAGCCGGCCGCGATACGGAAGCGGCGGCTGCGGCCGGTGTGTCGGCGTGTGGGGGAGACGGTCCGGGGCACGGAGCCACCGTACTGGAGTGCCCGTCCGGGGCTGAGTGGCCCAGTCCTTTAGGGTCGGTTCCATGTCCGAAAGCACCCTTGACCTCACCCTGGACGGCCCGGCGCTCACCGCCCGGCTCGTCGACTTCCCGTCGGTCAGCGGCCAGGAGGAGGAGCTCGCCGATGCGATCGAGTCGGCGCTGCGCACCCTCCCGCATCTGACCGTCGACCGGCATGGCAACAACGTCGTGGCCCGGACGAACCTGGGCCGTGCCGAGCGGGTCGTGCTCGCCGGACACATCGACACCGTGCCGATCGCCGACAACGTGCCGTCCCGGCTCGACGACGACGGCGTGCTGTGGGGCTGCGGCGCCTCCGACATGAAGTCGGGCGTCGCCGTCCAGCTGAGGATCGCCGCGACCGTGCCCGAGCCCAACCGCGACCTCACCTTCGTCTTCTACGACAACGAAGAGGTCGCCGCGCACCTCAACGGGCTCGGCCATGTCGCAGACGCCCACCCCGACTGGCTGGAGGGCGACTTCGCCGTCCTCCTCGAACCGTCCGACGCCCAGGTCGAGGGCGGCTGCCAGGGCACCCTGCGGGTCTTTCTCCGTACGGAGGGGGAGAGGTCCCACTCCGCACGCAGCTGGATGGGGTCCAACGCCATCCACGCCGCAGCCTCGATCCTCACACGCCTCGCCGCGTACGAACCGCGCCGGCCGGTCATCGACGGGCTCGAGTACCGCGAGGGCCTGAACGCGGTACGGATCGAGGGCGGCGTCGCCAACAACGTCATCCCGGACGCCTGCACCGTCGTCGTCAACTACCGGTACGCCCCCGACCGCAGCCCCGAGGACGCCCTCGCCCACGTCCACGAGGTCTTCGCTGACTGCGGCGTCGTCGAGTTCACCGTCGACGACCACTCCGGCGCGGCGATGCCCGGCCTCTCCCACCCGGCGGCCAAGGCGTTCATGGCGGCGGTCGGCGGCACCGCGCAGCCGAAGTTCGGCTGGACCGACGTCTCCCGCTTCGGCGCGCTGGGCGTTCCTGCGGTGAACTATGGCCCCGGCGACCCGCTCCTCGCGCACAAGCGCGACGAGCACGTGGCGGTCGACCGGATCACCCACTGCGAGGAGCGGCTCCGCTCATGGCTTACCAGCTGACCCACGGTATTCCCCTGTCCGTAACCTCCATCGATCTACCCTGACCTGACACGGATGGTCATCGATCGTCGTCGGAGGGAGCAGGTCATGGGCAACTTCGAGGGAGCGCACGTCTCCGAGGAGCAGCGGCAGGGCCCGGTGCTGCGCCGCAGGGACCAGGTGCAGCCCGGAACCACCGATCAGCGGCTGCTGGACACCGAGGGGGACTCCGAGTGGGTGCACACCGACCCATGGCGGGTGATGCGCATCCAGTCGGAGTTCGTCGAAGGATTCGGCGCCCTCGCCGAGCTGCCGAGCGCCATCAGCGTCTTCGGCTCGGCCCGCACCCAGGCCGGCGGCCCGGACTACGAGGCGGGCGTGAGGATCGGCAAGGCCCTGGTCGAGGCCGGCTTCGCGGTGATCACCGGAGGCGGACCCGGAGCCATGGAGGCGGCGAACAAGGGGGCGCGGGAGGCGAAGGGTGTCTCGGTCGGCCTCGGTATCGAGCTGCCCTTCGAGTCCGGCCTCAACCCGCACGTCGACATCGGCGTGAATTTCCGATACTTTTTTGTCCGAAAAACGATGTTCGTGAAGTATGCCCAGGGATTTGTTGTTCTGCCTGGCGGCCTCGGCACGCTGGACGAACTCTTCGAGGCCCTCACCCTCGTCCAGACGGGCAAGGTCACCCGCTTCCCGATCGTGCTGTTCGGCACCGCGTACTGGAGCGGGCTCGTGGACTGGCTGCGGGACACGGTGGTGGCGCAGGGCAAGGCGTCCGAGCACGACCTGCTGCTGTTCCACGTCACGGACGACGTGGACGAGGCGGTCGACCTCGTGACGAAGGAGGTCGGCCGGTAGCACCGGGGCTCCGCCCGGATCCTCAAGAGTGACCGGCCCGCACATGGGAGGCGGCGTCGCGGCCCCCCATGTGCCGGTCGGTCCAAGCCTCTCCGGCGATTGAGGAGCGGGGTCCGGGGCGGAACCCCGGTCCGTTCACGCCAGCCCGCGCCGCGCGACGGCTGGCTCCCGGTGTCCCGCGATGGACGCCACCATGTCCAGCACCTGCCGCGTCTCCGCCACCTCGTGCACCCGGTACACCTGCGCCCCCAGCCACGCGGACACGGCCGTCGTCGCCAGCGTCCCGATCACCCGTTCCTTCACCGGCCGGTCGAGCGTCTCTCCGACGAAGTCCTTGTTGGACAGCGATACGAGGACCGGCCAGCCGGTCTCGGCCATCTCGCCGAGCCGGCGCGTCGCCTCCAGTGAGTGCCGGGTGTTCTTCCCGAAGTCATGACCGGGGTCGATCATGATCCCGTCCGGCCTGACCCCGAGCTCCACGGCCCGCTCGGCCAGCCCCACCGTCACCCGCAGGATGTCCGCCATCACGTCGTCGTACGCGATCCGGTGCGGCCGGGTCCGCGGCTCGGCGCCGCCCGCGTGCGTACACACCAGACCGGCGCCGTACCGCGCGGCGACCTCCGCGAGCTTCGGGTCGACGCCGCCCCAGGCGTCGTTCAGCAGATCCGCACCGGCCTCGCAGACCGCCTCGCCGACATCGTGACGCCAGGTGTCGACGCTGATCACCACATCCGGGTGGCGGCGCCGGACCTCCGCGACGAACCCCACCGTGCGACGGGCCTCCTCCGCGGCGGTCACCTCTTCGCCGGGTCCCGCCTTCACACCCCCGATGTCGACGATCGCCGCGCCGTCCGCGATCGCCTGCTCGACCCGGGCCAGTGCCGGCTCGTCCTGGAACGTCGCGCCCTGGTCGTAGAAGGAGTCCGGGGTGCGGTTCACGATCGCCATGATCACCGGTTCGTGCGCACCGAATTCACGCCGCCCCAGCCTGAGCGCATCGCTTCGCATCCCGTGTTTCTCCTCTGGTAGATCGCCCCGTGGGTCGCCTGCGACCCTAACTGTCACCGCCGCATGGCACGATCGGACCCGGACAGGTTTCCGCTCCCGGGGAGATGCGCGTGTTCTGGTTCTTGCTGCTGGCGATGGTGGTGGTCGTGGCCGCGGTCACCCTCGCGGTGGTCGGCGGGGGGAAGAACGCCATCCTGCAGGACGTGGCGCCGGAGCGACTGACCGACCCGCTTCCCGCGACGCGCCCGGTCGGCCGCGCGGATGTCGAGGCGCTGCGGCTGCCGGTGGCCGTACGCGGCTACCGCATGACGGATGTCGACGAGGCGCTCGGCCGGCTCGGCGCCGAGCTCGCCGAGCGGGACGCGCGGATCGCGGAACTGCAGTCGGCGCTGGCCGGCGCGCAGGCGACCGGGGCCGGCGGCCCCGACCTTCTCAAGCGGCCGCAGGACCGGCCACAGCTGACGGGCGAGCGGCCCGAGGACCGTCCGAGGGCGCCGTGGGAGGCGCCGCGGCAGGACCCGCGTCAGACAGAGCGCCCCGGAGAGGAGCCCCAGCGATGAGCGGCGGAGCAGGAGTGGCCCCGGACGGCGGTCTGCGCTGCCCGTGGGGGCTCTCCACCGAGGACTACCTCACGTACCACGACACCGAATGGGGCCGCCCCGTCCACGGCGACGACGCCCTCTTCGAACGGCTCTGCCTGGAGGCGTTCCAGTCGGGCCTTTCCTGGCTGACGATCCTGCGCCGCCGGGAGGGCTTCCGCTCCGCCTTCGCCGGATTCAAGATCCCCGCGGTGGCGGATTTCACCGGCGCCGACGAGGAGCGCCTCCTCGCCGACGCAGGCATCATCCGCAACCGGGCGAAGATCGAGGCCACCCTCGCCAACGCCAAGGTGCTGGCCGGCTGGCGCGCCGACGAGCTGGACGAACTGATCTGGTCCTACGCCCCCGATCCGGCCGGCCGCCCGGCCCCGCGCACCGTCGGCGACGTTCCCGCGATCACCCCTGAATCCACGGCGCTGGCCAAGGACCTCAAGAAGCGTGGCCTGCGCTTTGTCGGACCCACGACGGCCTACGCCCTGATGCAGGCCTGCGGCCTGGTCGACGACCACCTGGCCGACTGCGTGGCGCGCGGCACCGGGGCGTAGACCCGGCCGACGGCTACCGGCCGAGGTACTTCGGCTTCTCCTTGTTCAGGAACGCCTGCACCGCGATCGTGTGGTCCTGGGACGCGCCCGCCTTCGTCTGGAGTTCGTCCTCCTTCTTCAGCGTCTCGCTCAGCGTGTGACCGGCGCCGTGGGCCAGGGACTCCTTGAGCGCGGCGTACGCCACCGTGGGGCCGGACGCCAGGGTGCGGGCCACGGCGGCGGCCTCCGCGGCCAGGTCGGCGGCGGGCACCAGCTTGTTCGCGATGCCCAGCTCATGGGCGTCCTGCGCGGAGATCGAGCGTGGGAAGAGCAGCAGGTCGGCGGCGCGGCTCTGACCGATCAGGCGGGGCAGTGTCCAGGAGATGCCCGAGTCGGCGGTCAGGGCGACCCCGGCGAAGGAGGTGTTGAACGAGGCGCTGTCGGCGACCACCCGGTAGTCGCAGGCGAGCGCGAACCCGAAACCGGCACCGGCGGCGACACCGTTCACCCCGGCGACGACCGGCTTGGGCATCTCGGTGATGGCCCGCACGATCGGGTTGTAGTGCTCCTGCACGGTGCTCAGCGCGTTGCCGCTGCCGGACTCACGGGCCTCGTCGAGCTTGCCGACGTGCTCCTTCAGATCCTGGCCGACGCAGAAGGCGCGCCCGGTCGCGGTGAGCAGAACGGCCCGTACGGCGGTGTCGGCCGCCGCGGACTCAAGTGCGTCACGGAGTGCCACCTTGGCCGCGGTGTTCATGGCGTTCATCGCGTCGGGACGGTTGATCGTGATCACCGCGAGTCCGTCGCTCACTTCGTAGAGCACGCTGTCCGCCATCTGCTCGGCCATTTCGCTGTCCCCTCTGCACCTTGGGCAATGCCTGTCCAGGCAAGCATGGCCGACTTGGACGGGAGCGAACATGTGACCTGCGTCTAACAATTGCCCTCCGATGGAGGGGTGAAGGGGACGGAGTATCGCAGCTGGACCGCCGAATTGGGTGGTTTTGAGAGAGCGCGTTGCGCAAGAGATGCCGACCGATGTTGGTCATTGGGGTCTGTGATGCGGGATAATGGCCGGGAAGCAATGTGTTCGATGCCGGTGACACAGCGCCTGTCATGGGGCCGCCGGTTGCGATGAGCTGGTTTCAGGAAGGGGAACGAGCATGGCGGCCATGAAGCCGCGGACGGGCGACGGCCCGCTCGAGGTGACAAAGGAGGGGCGGGGCATCGTCATGCGCGTTCCGCTCGAAGGCGGCGGTCGGCTTGTCGTGGAGCTGACTCCGGACGAGGCCGATGCACTCGGCGATGCCCTCAAGAAGGTCGTCGGCTGAGCAGAGGCGCCCACACTTCACACTGCCCCGCCACGGTGTCCGTGCCGGGGCAGTGATGCGTTCGAACTCAGCAGAAGGCGCTTGACACCGTGGCGGCACCTGGCCCGTCCGGTGCTTCAGACACTGCCGCGGCAAAACCGAGCCCGCCCGGCCGTTGAGGACACACCTGGCTGTCCCGGGCACGGGGGCAGGGACCCCTGCCCCGCCGGCCCCTCAGCCCCGCCGCACCGCGCACAGCAGCCCGTCGCCCACCGGCAGCAACGTCGCCATCAGCTCCTGGCTCTCCCGCACCGCACGCAGCAGCTCTCGCAGCCGCAGCACCTCCGCGGGCTGTGCCGCCGAGTCGACCGTACGGCCGTCCGCGAAGACGCCCTCGAAGCAGACCAGGCCACCAGGTCGCAGCAGGCGCAACGATTCAGCGAGGCAGTCCAGGCTCTCCAGCCGGTCGCCGTCGCAGAACATCAGGTCGTATCCGCCGTCCGCGAGCCGCGGCAGTACGTCCAGGGCGCGGCCGGGAATGAAGCGGGCCCGATTGGCGGCGAACCCCGCGGCCCGGAACACCTCACGGGCGAACTGCTGGCGCTCCGGCTCCGGGTCGACCGTGGTCAGCACCCCGTCGGGCCGCATGCCATGCAGCAGATAGAGTCCGGACACGCCGGTCCCGGTGCCGATCTCGGCCACCGCTTTGGCGTCCGTCGTGGCAGCGAGCAAGCGCAGCGCGGCGCCGGTACCTGGCGACACCGAGCGGAGCCCTGCCTCCCGAGCCCGGTCCCGGGCCCAGCGCAATGCTTCGTCCTCGGCGACAAAGGCGTCGGCGAACGCCCAGCTCGTCTGCCGGTTGGCGGTAATGACCCTCTCCTGTCCCCTTAGTTGGCGCAACGGTGACTGTATCCGCTGCACCCGGGAACCCGCAGATGGGACCGGGCGTTAGACAGAGGCAGGGGAAAGCCGGTGGAATCGGCCCGCAGATCGGGTCCGTGGGGTCATGGGCCGGCGGTTCCGGGGTGATCCCCGGCCCCAGCAGGAAAAAGGCTTATCCGGAGCTAACGGGCGAGGTCGCTATGGTAGGGGCTCCACTGGACACCACCAGAGCCGATAGGGGAGGTGCGGCTGCGCCTGTGGATCGGGGAGGAGTGCTGTGGCGCTTTCTCAGGTCGGCGGGTGAGCCGAAATCCGTGACCAACATTGCTGACCGTTCTTCCAACCACTCCGCAGCGACCGCGACCTTCGCCTCAGATGCGGACTCCCAGGCGTGGACGCCACCCTCATGGGAAGAGATCGTCAGCACGCACAGTGCCCGTGTCTATCGCCTTGCCTACCGGCTGACGGGCAACCAGCACGATGCGGAGGACCTCACGCAGGAGGTCTTCGTGCGCGTCTTCCGGTCGCTGTCGACCTATACGCCGGGCACCTTCGAGGGCTGGCTGCACCGCATCACGACCAACCTGTTCCTGGACATGGTCCGTCGTAAGCAGCGGATCCGCTTCGACTCCCTCGGCGATGACGCCGCCGAGCGGCTGCCGAGCCGTGAGCCGTCCCCGCAGCAGGTCTTCAACGACACCCACTTCGACGCGGATGTGCAGCAGGCGCTGGACACCCTTGCGCCCGAATTCCGTGCCGCCGTCGTGCTCTGTGACATCGAGGGCCTCTCGTACGAGGAGATCGCCGCGACGCTGGGCGTGAAGCTCGGCACCGTGCGCAGCCGTATCCACCGCGGTCGCTCGCATCTGCGCAAGGCGCTGCAGCACCGTTCGCCCGAGGCCCGTGCCGAGCAGCGCTCCCTGGCGGGCGCGATCCTGGCAGGGGAGGGCGGAACGGCGTGAGCGGCACAGTTCCGACCCCTGCGGAACAACACCTGGGGGACCGGCTTGCCGCGCTTGTCGACGGTGAGCTGAAACACGACGCCCGCGAGCGGGTGCTCGCCCACCTTGCGACCTGCGCCAAGTGCAAGGCCGAGGCTGCCGCTCAGCGGCGCCTGAAGAGTGTCTTCGCACAGTCGGCCCCACCTTCGCCGTCCGAGGGGTTCCTCGCCCGGCTGCAGGGCCTTCCCGGGGGACCGGGGGGTGGCGACGACAACCGGGGGAAACCATTCGGCGGCTCCGGGAGCTTCGCCGACGAGCTCTTCCCCGTGATCCAGCCGCCCGGCAGCCGCGCGGATTCGCCGGAGAATTCACCGCTGGGGAGTTTCGGCTTCCTGCCGGCCCCGCACGGCTCGACTGCCGTACTGCCGGGTGGCTCCTCCCGTTCGGGCTTCCGGATCCATGAGGTCGGCCGGGAGGGAGACCGGTCGCCGTGGCGCGGCCGGAGGTTCGCCTTCGCAGCGGCCAGCGCCGTATCGCTGGCCGCCATCGCCCTGGGCGGTGCCCTGCCGACGGGCGCGGGTCCCAGCTCCCCGGCCCGGGCCGCAGACGCCGGAAACACGGCGAACCCGCTCGACGCCGCATCCCGCAGCGAGAGTGGCAGCTCGGTGAGCCGCCGCGGCGGTGGCAGCCAGGGCGCCCTTGCCGCGACGGAGGCGGGCGGCCGCTCGACCGCGGCCGCTGCCCCACCACGCCCCGTGCCGGAGGCCACACCGGCGGCGCCTTCCACCGCTCCCGCGCTGCTCTCCACGGGAAGTCTCACGGGGAACACCTTCGCTGTTCAGGTTCTGACCAATGTGTCCGCGCCACCGCTGATACGCCCGACCGACACCACCCCGCTCTTCGCCCGGGTGCTCGGACGACTTGCCCCACAGGCCCCGGAGCCCTCTGCGCCGCCGGCCTGGACGCCCCCATCGGTCTCGACCCTGCCCACCCCCGTCGATCGCGGGTTGCCGGTTTCCTCCCGGCGCTGACCGCGGGGTCTGCGCAGACATTCGCAAACCTGGTTGAATTCCGGGAGGAATTCCGGGAGGCACGCCCCTGCCGGGGCGTGCAGAGGCCAGTTGCGGCAGTTGCGGGGAGAGCATGGAAGACGGGAAGTCCACCGGGCCGAAGGCGAAGTGGTGGAGCCGGCCCACACCGGGAGGCACCACCCGCACAGCGCCGGACGGGCCGTCCACCGTCGAGGACGCGGTGCCCACGGCCGACACGACGGGCGCGACCGGAGTGACGGAAGCACACGCCGCCGACGCGCCGCCCCCGTCCCCGGTACCCGAGCCGGTGTCATCCCCGCCCGCACCCGAGCCCGTGGCGTCCGTACCGGCCACACAGCCCGTGGCGCCCCTGCACGAGCCCGATGAGTACAGCACCCCGCCGTACGGCGGACCCGGCCCCTGGGCGCCCGCACCACCCGTACAGCGACCGGTCCCGACCCCGGCGCACGGCACCCCCGTACCCCCGCAGTACGCGGGGACGAACGGCGCCGGAATCCCCACCTCGCCCGCCCCCGGCTTCACGCCCCCGACTCACGCGCCTCAGCAGCCCCAGCCGACGCAGTGGCTCCAGTACGACCCCTGGGGTGCGCCCCGGCAGCCGCTGACCAACCCGGGCCCGCCGCTCGGAGCCGACGGCGGCCGCAGGAAGAACCGCCGCGGCTCCCTCCTCGTCGGTGCGGTGCTGCTCGCACTGGTGGCGGGCGGCATCGGCGGCGGCATCGGCGGCTACATCGAGCGCAACGGCGGCCTCACCCAGGTCGAGCTTCCGCAGACCGGCCGAAGCAGTGGCGGCCGCGCCCCCGACAGCGTCGCGGGCATCGCCGCCAGCGCCCTGCCCAGCGTGGTCACTCTCCATGTCAGCGGCACCGCTGAATCCGGCACCGGTACTGGATTCGTACTCGACAACTCCGGCCACATCCTCACCAACAACCATGTCGTCGCCCCGGCCGGGTCCTCCGGCGAGATCACTGTGACGTTCAGCGGCGGCGAGACCGCGCGCGCCGAGGTCGTCGGCAAGGACAGCGGCTACGACCTGGCCGTGGTCAAGGTCACCGGCGTCTCCGGCCTCAAGCCGCTGCCCCTGGGCAACTCCGACAATGTGCAGGTCGGTGACCCCGTGGTGGCCATCGGCGCCCCCTTCGACCTGTCCAACACCGTGACCTCCGGCATCATCAGCGCGAAGGACCGGCCGATCACCGCGGGCGGCGAGAAGGGCGACGGCAGCGACATCAGCTACGTCGACGCGCTGCAGACCGATGCACCGATCAACCCGGGCAACTCCGGCGGTCCGCTCGTCGACACCGATGCCCATGTCATAGGCATCAACAGCGCCATCCGCGCCGCCGACAGCGGTTCGACGACCGAGGGCGGCCAGGCCGGTTCCATCGGCCTCGGCTTCGCCATTCCGATCAATCAGGGCAAGCGGGTTGCCGAGGAGCTGATCAACACCGGAAAGGCCACCCACCCGGTGATCGGCGTCACTCTGGACATGAAGTACACGGGGGACGGAGCCAAGGTCGGCACGAAGGGTGCGGCCGGCAAGCCCGCGGTGACACCCGACGGGCCGGGGGCCAAGGCCGGGATCGAGCCGGGGGACGTCATCACGGAGGTGGACGGCAGGCGGGTGCACAGCGGCGAGGAGCTGATCGTGAAGATCCGCGCCCACCGGCCCGGCGACCGACTGGACCTCGGCCTGACCCGCGGTGGTAAAGACCTGTCCATCTCTTTGACTCTCGGGTCGGCAACCGGCACGTGACGGCCACGGGACGCTACCGCGCGGACAGTTTCGGCGGGTACCGTGGGCCGGGTCCGGACCTCGACCGACACGGTCTCGGAGAACACGAGGAGCAACAGGGTGTTCAATGACATAGGCGCACTCGAGCTGGTGACGCTCGCGATCCTGGGTGTGCTGATCTTCGGCCCGGACAAGCTGCCCAAGGTCATCCAGGACGCCTCGCGCTTCATCCGTAAGATCCGTGAGTTCTCGGAGAGTGCCAAGGAGGACATCCGTACGGAGCTCGGCCCGGAGTTCAAGGACTTCGAGTTCGAGGACCTCAACCCCAAGACGTTCGTCCGCAAGCAGCTCATGGACGGCGATGACGATCTGGGGCTGAAGGAGATCCGCGAGAGCTTCGATCTGCGCAAGGATCTGGCCGAGGTCACCGACGCGGTGAACGGCCGGGAGAGCGCGGCCGTGGAGTCCGCGGACTCCCGGAGCGGCGTGTCGGGCGGTTCGGCCATCACCGCGGCCAACGGCTCCGCCGGTACTCCGGACCTGCTCAAGAAGCGTGAACAGCCCGCGAAGGGCGACCACCCGCCGTTCGACGCAGACGCCACCTGAAAGCAGTCAATCCCGGCTCGTCCGGACGGTATGGCTATTCTCCATCTGTTCGGTTGTGAGGACGCCCGTGGGGGGCGGGCCGCTCCGGACGCAAGGGATCGAGGAGGCGGCCGGGCAGATGGAGACGACGAGTCGGGTGGGCGCGGAAGGTGCGCCGAGTTCAGTCACCGCACAGGGGGTATCGGCGGCCCGGCGTAGTGTCGACGGTTATCTGGCAGCTCCGTTTCCCTGGTACGGACTGGACGAGGCGTTCACCGGTCCGCGTTGGCTGATGCAGGTGGGCACCGCGGCGGACGGTACGGTGCAGCACGGTTCCATCGGGCACGGTGACGAGCCGTCGGTACGGGCCGACGCGGCTGCCCAGAAGCAACGATTCACCGTCGTCGTGACGGTGGCCAGCAGCCCGGTGCGGCGCAGTGGTGACGGCACGGGGGTTCTGGACGCGACCACGGTCTCCTCCGCGGCCTGGCTGGCCGGGTCCGGTCTGCTCGCCTGTACGTGGCCCCCACAGATGGATCACACACTGCGTGACGACTGGCTGGACCAGCAGACGGAGACGGCGTTCGAACTCGCCGACGATCTGGACGGTCCCGCGTGGTCGGCGCTGTCGCTGCCGGTGGACGGTGTCCCGGTGCCGTTCCACTACCGCGAGTCCGAGTTCGGCTGGATGCTGGCGGGTTCGGCGCAGAGCGGGGTGCACATCGGGGCGTACGGGCGTGGGATGAGCGCGTACGGGCTGGGGTTCTCGGTGGTCGGCGACATCGCGACGTACGCGTAGCAAGGGCGGTTGGCGGTGACCGGTCGTGGCCGGTTGCCGCTTTGTCGTCAGTTGCCGGACGGGCTCGGAAGGTGGCCTCGATCGCCGGCCGGGCTCAGAGATGTCCCCCATTGCCGGCCGGGCTCGGTTTCGTCGGACGGGCCTGAACATCAGGCCGTCCGGCGATGCCTTCGTCCCCGCTCAGAACTTGTTGCGCGGGGTGATTCCGAGCGACATGCCCGACAGGCCGCGCTGACGGCCTCCCAGCTTGTCCGCGATGGTGCGAAGTGCCTTGCCGGCCGCGGAGTCGGGGTCGGACAGGACGACCGGCTTGCCCTCGTCGCCGCCCTCGCGCAGCCGTACGTCGATCGGGATGGAGCCGAGCACCGGCACCTCCGCGCCGACCGTCTTCGTCAGGCCCTCGGCGACCTTCCGGCCACCGCCGGTACCGAACACATCGACCATCTCGTCGCAGTGCGGGCACGGCAGACCCGACATGTTCTCGACGACACCGACGATCTTCTGGTGGGTCTGCACGGCGATCGAACCGGCCCGCTCGGCCACCTCGGCCGCCGCCTGCTGCGGGGTCGTGACGACCAGGATCTCGGCGTTCGGCACGAGCTGTGCCACCGAGATCGCGATGTCACCGGTGCCCGGCGGCAGGTCGAGCAGCAGGACGTCCAGGTCGCCCCAGTACACATCGGCGAGGAACTGCTGGAGTGCTCGGTGCAGCATCGGTCCGCGCCACACCACAGGGGCGTTGCCCGGTGTGAACATGCCGATGGAGATGACCTTCACGCCGTGCGCCGACGGCGGCATGATCATGTTCTCGACCTGGGTCGGCTTGCCGTCGGCGCCGAGCATCCGCGGCACGCTGTGCCCGTAGATGTCCGCGTCCACGACACCGACCTTGAGGCCGTCGGCCGCCATCGCCGCTGCCAGGTTCACCGTGACCGACGACTTGCCGACGCCGCCCTTGCCGGATGCCACCGCGTAGACCCGGGTCAGCGAGCCGGGCCTGGCGAACGGCACCTCGCGCTCCGCCGTGCCGCCGCGCAGCGAGGACGCGAGTTCCTTGCGCTGTTCGTCGCTCATCACATCGAGCGTGACGTCGACCCGCGAGACGCCCTCGACGCGGGTGACCGCATCGGTCACGTTCTTGGTGATCGTCTCGCGCATCGGACAGCCTGAGACCGTGAGATAGACCGTGACAGCGACTGCACCGTCAGCATCGATCTCGACCGACTTCACCATGCCGAGTTCGGTGATCGGACGGTGGATCTCCGGGTCGTTCACTGTCGCCAGTGCCTCAAGCACCGCGTCTTCCGTAGCCATATGGACGATGTTACGGCGCCCACCGCTACGCGCGAGTAGCCCCGTCAGCGGTCTTCGTCACTCTCGGCCGGGAATACGGTGCGCCGGTCATCCAGGTCCCTCATGAGGTCTTCCAGTTCGGAGCGGATCCAGTCGCGGGTGGCGACCTCGCCGAGACCCATCCGCAGTGACGCGATCTCCCGGGTGAGGTACTCGGTGTCCGCGATGGAGCGCTCGTTCTGCTTGCGGTCCTGCTCGTAGGTGACCCGGTCGCGGTCGGCCTGCCGGTTCTGCGCGAGCAGGATCAGTGGGGCCGCGTACGAGGCCTGGAGCGACAGCATCAGCGTCAGGAAGATGAACGGGTACTGGTCGAACCGCCACGCCGTCGGCGCGAAGGCGTTCCACATCAACCAGACGATGATGACCAGCGTCATCCAGACGATGAAGCGCCAGGTGCCCAGGAAGCGGGCGATCCGCTCGGAGAGCCGGCCGAACGCCTCGGGGTCGTAATCGGGCAGCAGCCGCCGCCGCGGAGCCTTCGGCTGGTCCAGCCGGTAACGGGGCGGGCGCGCGATGCCCGAGGCACCCGTCGGCGCCCCCTTCGCGCGGTCCTCAGCGGCCACGGGCGACCTCCTCCTCACCGTGGAAGTCGGTCTCCCGCCAGTCCTCGGGCAGCAGGTGGTCGAGCACGTCGTCGACGGTCACTGCGCCGAGCAGCGATCCGCTCTCGTCCACGACCGGTGCCGAGACCAGGTTGTACGCGGCCAGGTAGCTCGTCACGGCCGGCAGCGGGCTGTCCGGCGTGAGAGGGACGAGATCGCTGTCGACGATCGAGCTGACCAGGGCGTACGGAGGATCCCGCAGCAGCCGCTGGAAGTGCACGGTGCCCAGGTACTTGCCGGTCGGTGTCTCGTCCGGTGAGCGGCATACGTACACCTGGGCGGCGAGCGCGGGGGACAGATCCGCCTGCCGGACCCGCGCGAGCGCGTCGGCGACCGTCGCGTCCGGCCGCAGAATGATCGGCTCGGTGGTCATCAGGCCACCGGCGGTCCGTTCCTCGTACGACATGAGGCGCCGCACATCCGCCGCGTCGTCCGGACGCATCAGGGTCAGCAACCTCTCCTTGTCCTCCTCGGGGAGTTCGGACAGCAGGTCGGCCGCGTCGTCCGGGTCCATGGCCTCCAGGACGTCGGCGGCGCGCTCCTCCTGGAGCTTGCCGATGATCTCCACCTGGTCGTCCTCGGGAAGCTCCTCCAGGACGTCGGCGAGCCGGTCGTCGTCGAGCGCGGCGGCGACCTCGGCCCGTCGCTTCGGCGACAGATGGTGCAGCGCGTTGGCCACGTCGGTCGGGCGCAGCTGCTCGAACGTGGCGACCAGGGACTCGGCGCCCTGCCCGTCCTCCTCCAGCGAGAATCCGCTGACCGCCGACCACTCGACCGTCAGGGTCTCCCCCTTGCGCCGCAGCGCCCCGCCCTTGCCCTTGCGCACGAAGTACTTGTCGATCTCCCAGTCGCGGCGGGCCGGGAGCTGAGACACGGAGACATCGAGGACGGTGACCTCCTCGCCGGTCTCCACGAGGCGGACGCGTCGGTCCAGGAACTCGCCGAGCACCAGGCGTTCGGTGGGCCGCTGCTCGAAGCGCCGCATGTTGACCACACCGGTGGTGATGACCTGACCGGACTCGATTCCCGTCACCCGGGTCATCGGGAGGAAGATCCGGCGACGGCTGAGCACCTCGACGACCAGGCCCAGCAGCCGGGGCGGCCGGCCGCCGACCCGCAGCATCGCGACCAGGTCGCGGACGCGGCCCACCTGATCGCCGTTGGGGTCGAAGACCGGGACGCCGGCGAGGTGCGAGACGAAGACCCGGGGGGCGCCTGCCGCCATGGTGCGCCTCCTTCTTCCGTGTACGACTTCTCTGTCCGGTCTGTTTGGCAGCTAATTAATCGTTATGACGGAATCAGGCTAGCCCGTACCGCTCCGGGCCGCCCCGGTGGAACCGTCCGTACGGCTCTCTGCCGGAACGTGTGAACGGCACAGGTACGCTGCCGTCTGCCGACCCCCGCCATGCAGATGAGAGGCAGTTGCGCCAGTGACCTCTTCCGTCCCGCCCGTCCGGGCCCGACGCCGCCGGACCGCCCTCGCCGTTGTGCTCTGTGCGGGGCTGACCACCGCTTTGACGGCGTGCGGGGGCGAGGATCCGGACAAGGGGACCAACGGCGTCGGCGAACTCGACGCCACGGAGATCGAGAAGAAGGCACAGACCGCGGCGGATTCCGCCGATGCGGTGCGCCTCGCCGGGACGCTGGTCAGCAAGGGCGGCACGTACAAGCTCAATATGCAGCTCAGGGAGAAGGGCGGCACCGGCTCCGTCGCCTCGAAGGACAGCACTTTCGAGCTGCTGCGGATCGGTGACGAGCTCTATCTGAAGGCGGGCTCCGATTTCTGGAGCCATGACGAGAAGTCCGGCGCCGAGAGCGCCGCGGGCGGCGCGGCGGCGGACAAGCTGGAGAACAAGTACGTGAAGGTGCCCGAGGACGATCCCACGTACAAGCAGCTGCGCGGATTCACGGACAAGAAGTTCCTGCTCGACGGGTTGCTCACCCTGCACGGCACCCTCAACAAGGGCGACCGGGAGGAGGTCGGTCCGACCCGGACCATTCAGATCACGGGCGGCAAGGGCGAGGGCGGCACGCTCGACGTCTCGCTGGACGGCACTCCGTATCCGCTGCGATTCGCGCGCGGCGGTGGCGGGGGGACCGTGACGCTGTCGGACTGGGGCCAGGAATTCGAGCTGGAGGCCCCGACGAAGACCGACACGGTCGACTACGGCCAGCAGCTGCCCAAGACGTCCTCCTGAGAGCGGGACGCACGGTACGCGGCCCACGAGGGGGGTTCTGCCCCGCATCAGGCGCGGGGGTCAGGCCCCCTCCCGCCGGGTCAGCTCTTGCGCCCCCGCTTCAGCAGCCGCGGCAGTCCGGCCGGCACCGGCCGCCGTGTGGTCGCGGACGTCGGCAGGGGCACAGCGGCCAGCGAACCGTCCGGCAGCTGCGTACGGAATTCGCCGGGTGTCAGCCGCAGCACCCGGCACTCGCGCGCCCACCGCTCCGTCATCTGTTCGGCGTCCGGTGCGTTCAGCCGCTTGCCCTTGAGCTCGGCGACGGAGGCCTCCCACTCCTCGGAGTGCGGCGCGAGCTCCGTCACGGCGGCCGTCCAGGCGACCAGCCGGCCCCCCTTGTCCTTGCTGCGCACAGTCACCTCGGCGGCGGACCCGTCGCCGAGACCGGCCGGGAGCGGCTGCTCGCCGGGGCCGTCGCCGACCAGATGCACCGCACCCTCGTGCCACACGTGCCACAGCGCCCGCGCGGGCCCGGTGCCCCGCACCCAGATGAGGCCCGACTTCTTGGTGGCCTCCTCGACGAGAGCCCGGCCCAGCGGCACGTCAGCGGCAGCAGCAGTCATGCCTGAACTCTATTAGAGCCAGCCGTTGCGCTTGAGTGTGCGGTGGATGGAGAAGCAGACCACTCCGATGACGCCCAGGACCATCGGGTAGCCGTACCTCCAGCCCAGCTCGGGCATGTGCTTGAAGTTCATGCCGTAGACGCCGCAGATCATCGTCGGTACGGCGACGATGGCCGCCCAGGACGTGATCTTGCGCATGTCCTCGTTCTGCGCGACGGTCGCCTGCGCCAGGTTGGCCTGGAGGATCGAGTTCAGCAGTTCGTCGAAGCCGATGACCTCTTCGTGCACCCGCGCCAGGTGGTCGGCGACGTCACGGAAGTACTTCTGGATGTCCGGGTCGATCAGCCGCATCGGCCGCTCGCTCAGCAGCTGCATAGGCCGCAGCAGCGGCGACACGGCCCGCTTGAACTCCAGGACCTCACGCTTGAGCTGATAGATCCGGCCCGCGTCCAAGCCGCGCGGGCTGCCCTTCGCGGGGGTGGAAAAGACCTCGATCTCCACCTCGTCGATGTCGTCCTGGACAGCGCCAGCCACCGCGATGTAGCCGTCGACGACATGGTCGGCGATGGAGTGGAGGACCGCGGAGGGCCCTTTGGCGAGCAGCTCGGGGTCGTCCTGCAGCCGGTGCCGCAGCGCGCGCAGCGAGCCGTGGCCGCCGTGCCGGACGGTGATGACGAAGTCCCGGCCGGTGAAGCACATCACCTCACCGGTCTCGACGACCTCACTGGTCGCGGTGAGCTCGGTGTGCTCGACGTAGTGGATGGTCTTGAAGACGGTGAAGAGTGTGTCGTCGTACCGCTCCAGCTTCGGCCGCTGGTGGGCGTGGACGGCGTCCTCGACGGCGAGCGGATGGAGGCCGAACTCCCGGGCGATACCTGCGAATTCTTCCTCGGTCGGCTCGTGCAGGCCGATCCAGGCGAAGCCGCCCTCCTCGCGCACCTGGAGCATCGCCTCGTGCGGCGTGCGGCAGGTGCCGCTCTCCACGCGCCGTCCGTCGCGGTAGACCGCGCAGTCGACGACCGCGCTGGAGGCGGACGGGTCACGGGTGGTGTCGTAACCGTTGTGCAGGGCGTTGCTCTTGCGCAGGGACGGGCGCACGACGGCGCGCAGGTCGCGGATCATCGACATGGCTGGCTCCTTCACGGAGGGCCGTCGTCGGGCACGTGGAACAGCCCGGAATGGGGACGTGTGCTCACGTCCGCAAAGCGGGCGGCACCGCAGCGGCACGATGACGGCGTTCGCTACAGACAGGCAAAAAAGGGGTGCTCTTCCGTCGTGCGCAATGCCATGGGCCTTGACCGAGAAGGCTTCAGATCACCCGAGAGAGGTGAGGAGCGGAAGAGCGGTTGGTACTGCACGGTCGACTTCGATCCATTGCAGCCCCACCTCCTCCAGCCGGTCCCCCGTGGGGGATGACGTGTCGTCGGGACTGAGAGCGACGCTTCTGCGTGCTGTCCCGACCAGCGGCCAAGACTATCAGCCGACTGAGGGTCAATCCTTTATTTTGCCCGTTCCATACGCGTCCTATGCTCGCAGGATGGGAGAAATTCTTGCTCTGGTCGAGGCCCGGTTGCTGACAGCCCTCGGTGAACCGGACGCGCGCGCTGCAGTGACGTTTCTTGGGACGGACCGCATCGAGGTGCTCCGCTTCGTCGACGGCGACGTGGTGCGCTACGCCACGCTCGGCATGTCCGCACAGCCGATGGCCGACCCGACCGCGGCTTTCACGGACCCGGTGAAGGGCCCGCGCGCCGAGCTGGTCCTCTCCGTGCGCGCCGGATTCGCCGACACCGACAAGGTGCTGCGCCCGCTGGCCGTGCTGGCTGCCACTCCGCAGGTCGAGGGGCTGATCGTGGCGCCCGGCGCCTCGCTGGACGTCGGTGAACCGCTGTGGCCCGGGGCTCCGTTCAGCTCCGTACTGGTCGCCGAGCCGGGCGGCCTGGTGCCGGACCTGGAACTGGAAGAGCCCATGGAGCCGGTGCGGTTCCTGCCCCTGCTGCCGATGACGCACAACGAGGCTGCGTGGAAGCGGGTCCGCGGCGCGCAGGAGCTCCAGGAACGCTGGCTTTCGCACGGTACGGATCTGCGTGATCCGCTGCGTGGAGCCGTGACGCTGGACTGAGGCGTACGTCATGCCGGGCATACGGGAAGCCCCGCCACGCAGCCAGGAGGGGGAGCCGCGGGCGGGGTGGAACCGGGGCCGGAACGGTTGCGACGTGGTCAGTTGACGAAGACCGTGACGCCGTCCTCGCCGGCGTGCCCGGGCTCCAGCTCCTTTGCCTCGTGGGTCAGCGCCGTACGCCGGATCCAGACGACGGCCGCACCGACGACGGCCGCGACCGCGGCGATCACGAACGGGATGTGGATGTCGCTCCACTCCTCGATCTTCGGCGCGAGGTACGGGGCGGCGGCTGCGGCGAACCAGCGGACGAAGTTGTAACCCGCGCTCGCCACCGGGCGCGGTGCGTCCGACACACCGAGCGCCAGCTCCGTGTAGACGGTGTTGTTCATGCCGATGAAGGCGCCGGAGACGATCGTGCAGACGATGGCGGCGGTGTGGTTGCCGTATCCCAGGATCACGAGATCGACGGCGAGCAGCACCAGCGAGGCGCCGAGTACCTTCAGCGACCCGAAGCGCTTCTGCAGCCGCGGGGCGACGAGCACCGAGAAGACCGCGAGCAGCAGACCCCAGGCGAAGAAGACCGCGCCCGACTTGTACGGCGTCATGTTCAGTACGAACGGCGTGAATGCCAGGATCGTGAAGAACGCGTAGTTGTAGAAGAACGCCGAGGCGGCGACGGAGGCCAGGCCGCCGTGGCCGAGCGCCTTGACGGGGTCGAGCAGCGAGGTCTTCCTCGCGGGCCTGGGCTGTTCCTTGAGGAACGCCGTGATGCAGATGAAGCCGATCGCCATCAGCGCGGCCGTGCCGAAGAACGGGTAGCGCCAGCTGGCGTCACCGAGCAGGGCGCCGAGCAGCGGTCCGCACGCCATGCCGAGGCCGAGCGCCGACTCGTAGAGAAGGATCGCCGCCGCGCTGCCGCCGGCCGCCGCACCGACGATCACGGCGAGCGAGGTCGATACGAAGAGCGCGTTGCCCAGCCCCCAGCCGGCCCGGAAGCCGACGAGTTCGGCGACGGACGACGAGGTTCCGGAGAGCGCGGCGAAGACGACGACGAGCGCGAGGCCGGTCAGAAGCGTCTTGCGGCCACCGATCCGGCTGGACACGAAGCCGGTGACCAGCATCGCCACGGCGGTGATCAGGAAGTACGAGGTGAAGAGCAGCGACACCTGGCTGGGCGTCGCCTCCAGGCCCTTGGCGATGGACGGGAGAATCGGGTCCACCAGGCCGATTCCCATGAATGCGACAACAGAGGCGCCCGCCGTGGCCCAGACGGCCTTCGGCTGGTGCAGGATGCTGCCGGCTCCCTGATCGAACGGATCCTCTCCCTGCATGGATCTTCTCGCTCTCCACTAGATCGTTGCGTTATGCACAGAATAAGTTAGAGGAACTAATGAGTGCAAGCTACATCTAATTCTGCTGGTGGGAGCCACGCTGCGGACGGGTGATCGTCCTTGACGCGGCGAAGGTCCTGGAGGACCGTTGGTCGCTATGAGGGGCGAACCCAGTTGCCCGAAGTGCGGAGGCCGGGTCAGGGCGCCCGGTCTCTTCGCCGACACCTGGCAGTGCGCAGTGCATGGCAGTGTGCAGCCGCTGCAGCCGGTCGTCCCGCCCAGCGTCGAGGCGCTGAGTGTGGTGGTGCAGCGCGCTCAGGTTCCGGTGTGGATGCCCTGGCCGCTGCCGGTGGGCTGGCTGTTCACCGGTGTGGCGAGCGCGGGTGACGACCGCAGTGGCGGTCGTGCCACCGTCGTCGCCTGTTCCGGCCCCGGTCCCGTCGGTGGCATCGGCGAGCTGCTGCTCGTCACCGAGGAGCTCGGTGTCGGACTCGGAGCGCGCTTCGCCGGGATCGACGGCCTCGACCCCGGCCTCCATCTGGACGTCGACGGTCCGCCGGACGTCAAGATGCTCGCCGCCGGACGCCCCACCCCGCTGTGGCACGTCAAGGGCGCCCCCGAGGACCGGGCGGTCTTCGCGGGTGAGGCGCGCGGGCTCTGGCTCTGGGCGATCGTCTGGCCCGAGCAGTCGGGGCTCCTGATGTACGACGAGCTGGTGCTCGCCGATCTGCGCGAGGCCGGCGGTGAGATGGACCTCGTACCGTGCGGGGCGCTCACGCCGCGCCTGCTCAACTGAGACGGGTGGAAGGTAAGGAGCCCCGCGACGCCGCCCCCATGGTCCGGTCGGCCTGAGGCCGGCGGACCGGCTCCAGCGCCTCGGGTGCCCGCAGGGCCTTCGGGCCCGGCCGGGCATCACTCGAATGCCGGTTATCCTAGAACGTCCCCTTGTCCGGCCCCGAGTACTGGAGTATGCGTCGTGCGAATCGACCTGCACACCCACTCCACCGCGTCGGACGGCACGGACACCCCCGCCGAGCTGGTGCGCAACGCGGCCGCCGCGGGCCTCGACATCGTCGCCCTCACCGACCATGACACCGTGCGCGGTCACACCGAGGCGATTGCCGCCCTTCCGGAGGGGCTCACCCTCGTCACCGGCGCCGAGCTCTCCTGCAGGACCGATGGTGTGAGCCTGCACATACTGGCGTATCTCTTCGACCCCGATGAGCCCCAGCTGGCACGTGAACGCGAGCTGGTGCGGGACGACCGGGTGCCGCGCGCCCGGACCATGGTGGGCAAGCTCCAGGCGCTCGGCGTGCCGATCGAGTGGGAGCAGGTCGCGAGGATCGCCGGGGACGGATCGGTCGGCAGGCCGCACATAGCCACCGCGCTAGTCGAGCTCGGCGTCGTCGAAACCGTCTCCGACGCCTTCACGCCCCAATGGCTTGCCAACGGCGGACGCGCGTACGCCGAGAAACACGAACTCGACCCCTTCGAGGCGATCCGGCTGGTCAAGGCCGCCGGTGGCGTCACCGTCTTCGCCCACCCGCTCGCCGTCAAGCGCGGCGCGGTGGTGCCCGAGTCGTCGATCGCGCGGCTCGCCGCCGCAGGCCTCGACGGCATCGAGGTCGACCACATGGACCACGACGAGCCGACCAGGGCCAAGCTGCGCGGGCTCGCCCGGGAGCTGGGGCTGCTGACGACCGGGTCCAGCGACTACCACGGCAGCCGCAAGACCGTCGGACTCGGCGAGTGCACCACCGACCCCGAGATCTACGGCGAGATCACCCGGCGCGCCACGGGAGCCTTCCCGGTGCCGGGCGCCGGTGGACTCCGCCCCGCGTAGCGACGCACGCTTCGTCGCCGGGGCGTGAAGCCCTTCGCCGCACTGTTGGGCGGCCCGACGCGTAGTCCCACTTCTGCTTTCCGCTTCTGCGCACCTGGCCACCAGGCCGCTGTCATGGCCTCGCCGGTGCGCCCTTTCAGGCCGTTTCTCGCTCTCTTCTCGCAAGGCTCACTGTGTTCGACGTCGCTGTCTTCGGATCCCTTTTTCTCACGCTTTTTGTGATTATGGATCCCCCCGGGATCACCCCCATCTTTCTCGCCCTCACCGCCGGCCGCCCCGCCAAGATGCAGCGCAGGATGGCGCTGCAGGCGGTGGCCGTCGCCTTCGGTGTGATCGCCGTCTTCGGTGTGCTCGGCCAGCAGATCCTCGACTATCTGCATGTCTCCGTACCGGCCCTGATGATCGCGGGTGGACTTCTTCTGCTGCTGATCGCGCTCGATCTGCTGACCGGCAAGACCGACGAGCCGACGCAGACCAAGGACGTCAATGTGGCGCTCGTACCGCTGGGAATGCCGCTGCTCGCCGGTCCCGGTGCGATCGTGTCGGTGATCCTCGCGGTGCAGCACGCCGACAGCGTGGGAAGCCAGATCTCGGTCTGGTCGGCGATCATCGTCATGCACATCGTGCTCTGGCTGACCATGCGCTACTCGCTGCTGATCATCCGGGTCATCAAGGACGGCGGTGTCGTGCTGGTGACCAGGCTTGCCGGAATGATGCTCTCCGCCATCGCTGTGCAGCAGATCATCAACGGGGTCACCCAGGTCATCCAGAACTCCTGACGGCCCCCACGGACACCACAGCGCCCCCGTACAGACCTTCCGTACGGGGGCGCTTCGTCTTTGAGCGTCGTTATGCGTTACGAAGCCGAGCTTTCGGCCGGGCGGATATAGATGCGCTGGCCCATGGCTGCGGCCTGCTGCACGATCCGGTTGACGGAGGCGGCGTCCACGACGGTGCTGTCCACGGCGGTACCGTCGACATCGTCGAGTCGCATGATCTCGAAGCGCACAAGGCTTCCCTTCGTCTGATCCTCCTGCTGGAGAACTACTGGGAGGACGGGTGGCCCGTCCGCAAGGATGAGAGCGCCCGACACCGATGTCTTGGCGCTCCACGAGATGTACAACGGCTTGCCTCCAGCAAACATTCCCTACGCTAAGGAAATTTTTTGGATGTCTAAGTATCAGCAGGTCACCGAGCACGATCCGGCGACGAGGTCCACGACGAGGCCCGAATGAACGAGGCAGAGATCCGCGAGCGTCTGGACCGCACCAACGAGCTGCTCCAGCGCGTGCTCGCCGAGGTGTCGAAGACCCCCTCGACCCACGCGATCTTCGTGGACGCGGGCTATGTGTACGCCGCGGCCGGACTGCTCGTCACCGGCACCGAGGACCGCCGCTCCTTCGACCTCGACGCGGAAGGGCTGATCGAGGCCTTCATCGACAAGGCCCGCACGATCTTCGCGGACAGCAGACTGCTGCGCGTGTACTGGTACGACGGAGCCAGGCGACGCATTCACACCGTCGAGCAGCAGTCCATCGCCGAGCTCCCCGACGTCAAGGTCAGACTCGGCAACCTCAACGCCAACAACCAGCAGAAGGGCGTCGACTCACTCATCCGCACCGACCTCGAATCGCTCGCCCGGCACCGCGCCATCAGTGACGCGGCACTGGTCGGCGGCGACGAGGACCTGGTGTCCGCGGTCGAGGCGGCGCAGGGGTACGGGGCCCGGGTCCACCTGTGGGGCATCGAGGCGGGGGAGGGGCGCAACCAGGCCGAACCACTGCTCTGGGAGGTCGACAGCCAGCGCACCTTCGACCTGGACTTCTGCCGCCCGTACGTCACCAGACGCCCTGTCACCACGTACGAGGACGACACCCCCGCGCCCTTGCGCGAAGACGTCCGCTTCGTCGGGGCGCAGATCGCCGCGGCCTGGCTGGCCGCCCGGGGCCGCGAGTCCCTCGCTGATCTGCTGCCCGGACACCCGTACCTGCCCGGCTCCGTCGACCAGGACCTGCTCGTCGAGGCCGAACGGCTGCTGCAGCACTCGCTGCGCGGCCACGCACATCTGCGGCGGGCGCTGCGTGACGGTTTCTGGCAGCACCTGCAGGCGCAGTACTGAGTTCTGGCGTCCGTCGCCTACAGGCTGTCCCAGAAGGAGACGAGCGAGGCCGCCGTCTGCTCCGGACGGTCCGTGTTGGGGGAGTGCTCGGCGCCCGCGATCCGGGTGCGGCGCGCGCCCAGTCGCTGCGCCATCTCGTCGAGCAGCGGTACCGGCCAGGTGTCGTCGCGCTCGCCGGAGAGCACATGGAGGGGCAGAGGTACGGCGGCGAGTTCGGCCACCCGGTCCGGCTCGGTCGCCAGCTGCCGGCCGGTGGCGATCAGCTGGGCGGGCCGGTGGCGCAGCCAGCGCCGGCGCAGAGCCTCGCCGTCCGTCGCCGCGTCCTCGGGCGGGTCGAAGGCGCGCATCGCCTCCCACACCTCGGCCATGCTCAGCGTCGCGAGCGCGTCGCTGAGCATCTTCGCCTTGAGCTGCTGGGCCTCGGCGATCTGGGCGGGTCCGGACGACATGAGGGTCAGTGAACGGAACGGCGAGGCGTCGATCAGTACGGCGGCGCGGGCGATCTGCCCGCCGAGCGAGTGCCCGACCAGATGCACGGCGCCCTCGTCGCCAAGGCCGGGAGCGGCGGCCTGCGCGAGCACATCACGGGCCAACTCGTCTTGTGCGTATGTCTCCTGACGATCCGTCCCCTCGGTCTCGTACTGCCCGCGACCGTCCACGGCGACGGTTCGGTACCCGGCGGCACAGAGTGGTTCGAGGAGCGCGATGAAGTCTTCCTTGCTGCCTGTGTAACCGGGCAGCAGGAGGGCGGTGCCGCGCGGCGTGGTGCGCGGCGAGGCGTCCAGCACGGCGAAGTCTCCGCGCGCGGTGCGGAGCTGGCGGGCGTGGGCGCAGGGGGGCGGGGTGAAGGTGGGCGGCCGACTCATGGGACGAGGTTATGTCCTGGAACGCCGGACGGGCTTGAGGATGCCCTCAAGCCCGTCCGGCGAAATCAAGCTCCTCAGCGTTCGAGGAGCGGTGTCCGGGGTGGAGCCCCGGATCAATCAGCGCTTCGTGCTCAGCCCTCGGTCTTGGCGGCAGCCGCACGCGGCGCCCGCCGCCTGCGCGGCTTCGCCTCGCCCTCGGCGACCGGAGCCTGGGCCACAGTCTCCGTCTTCGGCTTGGCGGCCGCACGGGTGCGGCGCCGCGGCTTGGTCTCCGGGCTGGGCTCGGAGATCGGCGCGATCTGGAAGTCGACCTCGTCCTCGGCCGGCTTGATGACGCGGGCACGGCGACGTGGCTTGGTCACCGTCTTCGCCTCGGGCACCGGCTCGGAGATGGGCGCGATCTGGAAGTCGACCTCGTCCGCGACCGGCTTCACGACGGCGGCCCGGGTGCGGCGGCGCGGCTTGGCCTCGGTCGCGGGCTCGGCCTCGACCTCGGTCTTCGTCGCGACGGCGGCGGCCGGAGCCTCCGCCGTGGTCACAGCGGTCTCGGCCGCGATGTCCGGGGCACCGGCCCGGGTGCGGCGACGGCGGCGCGGCGTACGCGGCTCCGACGGGGCGTCGGCCACCTCGGTGGAAGGGGCCGGCACCGTGGCGGCGGTCTCCTCGACCGAGGAGCCGCCCCGCGTACGACGACGCTGACGCGGCGTACGAGGCGCACGCTCTTCACGGACGGCGGGCGCCGAAGACGCGGCGGAGGACTTGCGGCCGCGGCCGCCCGTCTCGCCGAGGTCCTCGATCTCCTCGGCCCGCAGACCCGCACGGGTCCGCTCGGTACGCGGCAGAACACCCTTGGTGCCGGCCGGGATGTCGAGCGCCTCGAAGAGGTGCGGCGAGGTGGAGTACGTCTCGACGGGGTCGTTGAACTTCAGGTCGAGCGCCTTGTTGATCAGCTGCCAGCGCGGGATGTCGTCCCAGTCGACCAGCGTGATCGCGATGCCCTTGGCACCGGCACGGCCGGTCCGGCCGATGCGGTGGAGGTACGTCTTCTCGTCCTCCGGCGACTGATAGTTGATGACGTGGGTCACACCCTCGACATCGATACCTCGGGCCGCCACGTCGGTGCAGACGAGCACGTCCACCTTGCCGTTGCGGAACGCGCGCAGCGCCTGCTCACGCGCGCCCTGGCCGAGGTCGCCGTGGACCGCGCCGGATGCGAAACCGCGCTTCTCCAACTGCTCGGCGATGTCGGCGGCCGTGCGCTTCGTACGGCAGAAGATCATCGCGAGTCCGCGGCCGTTGGCCTGCAGGATGCGGGAGACCATCTCCGGCTTGTCCATCGAGTGGGCCCGGAAGACATGCTGCGAGATGTTCGCGACGGTCGCGCCCTCACCGTCGGGCGAGGTGGCGCGGATGTGCGTCGGCTGCGACATGTAGCGCCGCGCGAGACCGATGACGGCGCCCGGCATGGTCGCCGAGAACAGCATCGTCTGCCGCTTCGGCGGAAGCATGGTGATGATCTTCTCGACGTCGGGCAGGAAGCCCAGGTCGAGCATCTCGTCGGCCTCGTCGAGCACGAGCGCGCGGACGTGCGAGAGGTCGAGCTTGCGCTGTCCGGCGAGGTCGAGCAGTCGGCCCGGGGTGCCGACGATCACATCGACGCCCTTCTTCAGGGCCTCGACCTGCGGCTCGTACGCACGGCCGCCGTAGATCGCGAGAACGCGGACGTTACGCACCTTGCCGGCGGTCAGCAGGTCGTTGGTGACCTGCTGACAGAGCTCGCGGGTAGGGACGACGACCAGCGCCTGCGGCGCCTCGGTCAGCTGCTCGGGCTCGGCCCGGCCCGCCTCGACGTCGGCGGGTACGGTGACACGCTCCAGCAGCGGCAGACCGAAACCGAGGGTCTTACCGGTGCCGGTCTTGGCCTGGCCGATGACATCGGAGCCGGAGAGCGCGACGGGGAGCGTCATCTCCTGGATGGGGAACGGGGACACAATGCCGACGGCCTCAAGGGCCTCGGCCGTCTCGGGAAGAATCCCGAGTTCTCGGAACGTAGTCAGGGTGCTGCCTCTTCTGTGAGACGCGGTCCGAGGCGAACGCTGGGGGTCGTACCGTGCCGGGGTTGGTCATCCGGCCGTGGATTGGCCGGGTGGCGCGGGACCACTGCCGTCGCTCGAGCGCTCGTGCCGCTGAGGGGGCCCCTCATCTGCGGTCGTACGTGGCGTACGCCCCGCGTGGAGGGCTGTCGGGTCGGAGCCGATCGGGCCACCGACCGGGCATCCTCATTCAATTTCGCGCCACTGAGACTTCCAAAATACTCAGTAGACGCAATACCACTGTACCCCGGATTCGCGCATCCGTGCTGGGTGCATCGCAAAGGACCCCGCTCAGCAGTGCTGGACGGGGGCTTTTCTGATGCCAAGCGCGGCGGGCTATTCTGCGCTTCGTGACTCCTCCCCGAGGGGCTTCTCACTCAACTGCGAAGCAGTCTCATGACGGACAAGCCCTGCCCGACGCATCACACGTGGCAGGAAAGTATCAGCCTCATGCGATGCTCCGCTGACATATCGGAAAGGTTGCGCCGTGGCAGAGAGCGAGCACACGGGTATCGCCGCGCAGGACTGGGTCACCGCATCCGTGGAGCCGCAGTACCGAGCAGCGGTGGTGGACCTGCTGGGAGCACTTGCGTACGGGGAGCTGGCGGCCTTCGAGCGGCTCGCCGAGGACGCCAAACTCGCGCCGACGCTGGCCGACAAGGCCGAGCTGGCAAAGATGGCCTCCGCCGAATTCCATCACTTCGAGCGGCTGACGGACCGGCTGACCGCGATCGAGGTGGAGCCGACGGGCGCGATGGAGCCGTTCGCCAAGGCGCTCGACGACTTCCATCGCCAGACCGCGCCGTCGGACTGGCTGGAGGGCCTGGTCAAGGCCTACGTCGGCGATTCGATCGCCAGTGACTTCTACCGCGAGGTCGCCGCCCGGCTCGACTCGGACACCCGCTCCCTCGTCCTCGCCGTGCTCGACGACACGGGGCACGGCAACTTCGCCGTCGAGAAGGTGCGCGCCGCGATCGAGGCCGACCCGCGTGTGGGCGGGCGGCTCGCGCTGTGGGCGCGCCGGCTGATGGGCGAGGCGCTCTCGCAGGCCCAGCGGGTGGTGGCCGACCGCGACGCACTGTCGACGATGCTCGTCGGGGGTGTGGCTGACGGGTTCGACCTTGCGGAGGTCGGGCGGATGTTCTCGCGGATCACTGAGGAGCACACCAAGCGGATGGCTGCGCTCGGGCTGGCCGCGTAGTCGGTTTCACGGCCGTCCGGCGTCCGTTCCCACGGGCGGCCGGACGGCTTCAGGCCGCCGCTGATCGGCTCAGGCGGTGGTCACGGGGGCGGACCAGCAGCGAGAGCGTCACGGCCCCGATCGGCACCGCGCCGATCACCGTGGCGACGGCGTGGCCCGGGCCCAGCACCGAGTGCATGAGAAACGCCCCGAACAGGGCCCCCAGAGCGCCGGTGGCGAAGACGGCACGGCGGGACGGGAGCCGCTGCGGCAGCGAGCGGAGCGCCACCCAGGCGAGGGCGAGTCCGAGCACGACGGAGCCGAGGAATTCCAAGATCACAGATGATCACCTCGCGAGTTGCGGGGCGGGTAAATCGGTCGTTAGCGGTACTACCCGAGGGATGCGGAACACAACCCTCCCCGGACAGGGTTCGCACCGGAATCGCCCGGCCGACGCAAACGTGGGGCGAAAAGCGGTCCGGAACGGAAAGCGGCCCGGTGGGGAATTCCCACCGGACCGCTGCCACCGTCACTGCGTCCAGCGCTGCGACCGGAAAGGTTCACCGGCTCGCGGCGCCCGGCCCGGCACCTCGCCGCGTTGTCGCATCCCCCGAGTACGTCCAGTACGAGGGCGATCCTCCGCCTTGCGATGCACCGCACCGGACGCCGCGAGCTTCCCGGCAAACCTTTCCGGCCACAGCACTGGCGTGCTGCCTACAGCGCGCCGAACCCCACGCGGCGCGTGCTGGGCTCGCCGATCTCCACGTACGCGATCCGGTCGGCCGGCACCAGGACCTTGCGGCCCTTCTCGTCCGTGAGGCTGAGCAGCTGCGCCTTACCGGTGAGAGCCTCGGCGACCGTGCTCTCGACCTCTTCGGCGGAAAGCCCGCTCTCCAGAACGATCTCCCGGGGCGCGTGCTGCACCCCGATCTTGACCTCCACGGCTATGTCCCTCCGACGGTCAGTCCCTGCGCGGTGAATCGCGCCGTACGCAGCACACATTAGCCCGCTGGGGGGAGCCGCCAGCGGTCGGTGGGCAACGCCCGCAGCGAACACGGACGCCGGCCGCACCCGGCGGCTTCCGTCAGTGCTGATCGATGCCGTGCAGCGGGAAGCCCGCGATGCCCCGCCAGGCCAGCGAAGTGAGCAGCTGCACCGCCGTGTCCCGCGGAATGGCGGACTGGCTGGAGAGCCAGTAGCGGGCGACCACCTGGGAGACACCTCCCAGACCGACCGCCAGCAGCATGGACTCGTCCTTGGACAGTCCCGTGTCACCGGCGATGACGTCGGAGATGGCCTCCGCGCACTGCAGCGAGACCCGGTCGACGCGCTCGCGCACCGCGGGCTCATTGGTCAGGTCCGACTCGAAGACCAGCCGGAAGGCGCCGCCCTCGTCCTCGACGTACGCGAAGTACGCGTCCATCGTCGCGGCGACGCGCAGCTTGTTGTCGGTCGTCGACGCCAGCGCCGTACGGACCGCCTGGAGCAGCGACTCGCAGTGCTGGTCGAGCAGGGCCAGATAGAGCTCCAGCTTGCCCGGGAAGTGCTGATAGAGCACCGGCTTGCTGACCCCGGCCCGCTCGGCGATGTCGTCCATCGCGGCGGAGTGGTAGCCCTGCGCCACAAATACTTCCTGCGCGGCGCCCAGCAGCTGATTGCGTCGGGCGCGGCGAGGCAGTCGAGTGCCCCGCGGGCGCGCCGCCTCGGTCTGCTCGATGGCTGTCACGCCGCCTCCCAAATTTGTGATCGGACACAGCCTTTCCGTGCACGCTGCGCCATACAGCCATCGTACTTTTGAGTAACCCGGGTGTGCGCGGCGCGGACGCAGAATTTCACGGACCGGACGGCTGCGGTAGCCAGGGGTTCGTCGACCCATCGGGCAAACCGGGATGTATCAGCGATAATCATCTTCATCCTGTGTGACAACGCGAGCCTGCTCCGCCGCATCCGCCTCATTGGCGCTGTTTCGGTCGATGTCCGTGAGCGGTTCGTCCTGCCGCTGCTGGAGATCGGCCCGCTGCTCGGCGGCGTCCGCCCGGGGCGTCTCCTGGTCCGGTTCGTCCGGCTGGATGTTCTCGAAGGTCTCAGGGTCACTGGGGTCGACCGTCATGGTGACTCCCTTCCTTGCTTCGAGCCTAGGAGCTAGCCCTGCAAGCCGCTATGCGATCTGTGACCGCGAACACATGAACCGCAGTGTGATCGTCTCGTAACATTGCCGCATGTCTTCGACCGAGCTGCCGGGAGTCCGCTCCGCCACCGCGGTGGCCCCCAAGGTGAGCACCGTCAGGGTCGCGGAGGGGGAGGAACTGAACTCCGTCGCGCTGCCCGGACTGACGCTGACCGTCCGATCCCGGCCGCCGGGGCGGACCGGGCTGCCGCCTGCCCTCTATGTGCACGGGCTCGGCGGCTCCTCGCAGAACTGGTCGGCGCTGATGCCGCTGCTCCACGACCTGGTGGACGGCGAGGCGGTCGACCTGCCCGGTTTCGGCGACTCGCCGCCGCCGGACGACGGCAACTACTCGGTCACCGGGCATGCCCGTGCCGTGATCCGGCTCCTCGACGCGCAGGAGCGCGGGCCCGTCCATCTGTTCGGCAATTCGCTCGGCGGCGCCGTGGCCACCCGGGTTGCCGCGGTCCGCCCCGACCTGGTGAGCACCCTCACTCTCATCTCGCCCGCGCTCCCCGAGATCAGGGTGCAGTGGCCCGCCGTACCGACCGGACTGCTCGCCGTTCCGGGCGTCGCGACCCTGTTCGCCCGGATGACCAGGGACTGGACCGCGGAAGAGCGCACGCGCGGCGTCATGGCACTCTGTTACGGCGATCCGGCGCGCGTCTCCGAGTCGGGCTTCCGTGAAGCGGTGGCCGAAATGGAGCGTCGGCTGGAGCTGCCGTACTTCTGGGACGCGATGGCGCGCTCGGCGCGTGGCATTGTCGATGCGTACACGTTGGGCGGGCAGCACGGACTGTGGCGCCAGGCCGAGCGGGTGCTCGCACCGACCCAGCTCGTGTACGGCGGACGGGACCAGCTGGTCTCGTACCGGATGGCACGCAGGGCGTCCGCGGCCTTCCGCGATTCGCGGCTGCTGACACTGCCCGACGCGGGGCACGTGGCGATGATGGAGTACCCGGAGGCGGTCGCCCAGGCGTTCCGGGAACTGCTCGACGAACGCGGCGGGAGCTGATCCGGGGCGTGGGACGACATAGTCGAAAGGGCCCCGAACCCGCAGGGGCCGATGTCGAGGCCGCCGTCGCGAACGCGGGCGGCGATCGCGAGGGCATACGTCCGGGGCCCGGCAGCGGGCGGCGCCGGAGGTCGGCCGACACGCCGGCCGGTGGGGACGGGCACATCCCGTTCCGGGAGACCGGCCAGGTCCGTGGCGGCCACCCCGAACAGCGTGAACCCGGCGGCGGCTGGGGGACCGGGGCGCAGCAGACAGTGCCCCGGCGTCAGCAGCAGACCGGTACCCGGCCGCCGGTACCGGGACCGCGGCGCGAGTTCGTCGAGGCGTTCGAAACGCCATCCGCTCCGCCCGCACCCCGTGGGCCTTCCGCCCCACCGGCCCCGCCGGCCGATCCGTACGGCTCGGGCGGCGAGCGGGACGAGCAGCCGCCGAGCGGGGATGCCGACGCGCCGACGCCCGCCAAGGACGGCAAGGGCGCCAAGGGCCGCACCTTCACCGGTATCGCGGCTGCCGCGGTGACCACCGTCCTCGCGGTGGTCGTGGCCGGACAGGTCGCCCACGACGACGGCGGGGCCAGTGCCGCGCAGCGCTCGGGCGTAGACCGGAACGGCACCGACGGCGCCTCCCGCTCGGACGGCCGGCCGGCCCCGAAGGTGGCGCAGGTCAAGCCCCTCTCGTACGCGGAGAAGATGACCAAGGCGTATCCGCTCTCCCCGGAACTCCAGGGGTCCGGAAAGTTCGAGGCGGTTCCGGGGACGGCGAAGGCCCCTGGCAGGGGGCACAAGTACCGCTACCGGATCGATGTCGAGAAGGGCCTCGGGCTCGACGCGTCACTCTTTGCCCGGGCCGTCCAGGAGACGCTCAACGACGACCGCAGCTGGGCGCACGACGGCGCCATGACGTTCGAGCGGACCTCCTCCGACGACCCCGATTTCGTGATCACTCTGGCCAGTCCCGGGACCACCGGGGACTGGTGCCGGAAGTCGGGTCTGGACACGACCGAGGACAACGTCTCGTGCGACTCCGCGGCGACCGAACGCGTGATGATCAACGCCTACCGCTGGGCGCAGGGGTCGTCGACGTTCGGCCCGGACGAACTCTCCGTCTACCGCCAGATGCTGATCAACCATGAGGTCGGTCACCGGCTGGGCCACGACCATGCGAGTTGTGACACGCCGGGAGCCCTTGCTCCGGTGATGCAGCAGCAGACCAAGTCCCTGAACATCGACGGGATCAAGTGCCGGCCCAATGCCTGGGTGTATCCGGGCAGTTGAATCGAGACGGGCCGGGCCGGGGGTATGCCGGGCCGGCTCGTCGATCGAGCCGGGAAACTCCACCGCCATCCGCAGGTCGCTGCGTCCATCCAAGCCCTGGCTTCCGGGAAGCGCGAGGGGGCCGGATCGTCGAGGAGGGCGAGGTGGAGCAGGTGTACGGAGGCCCCGTGACCCGTACACCAAGCAACTCCTGGCCGCCGTTCCCATGCTCGGTCCGGCGCTCGCGGCGGTGCGCCGCGCAGCCCGCAAGGAGCCGGCCACGGCCTGACCTTGTGTGATCGATCGCCCCCATAGCGCGACAGAACGCTACTGGGGCGGGAAAGTTACGACGGTTCACCCCTTTCGGTGGTGCGACGGACAACAGTCCGTCGCAC
>NZ_JBEOVN010000064.1:0-34145 GCF_040295565.1 Streptomyces sp. NPDC002785
CGGCCCTTTTGCCGTGCGGGTGGGGTGCCTGGGGCGGGCTCGTTCCCTTGCCCGCCCCTTCCCGTAACCGGTGGTCCTGCCCTCGACCCCCGTTCCTCAATCGCCGGAGGGTTTGGGTGCGCGGGTGGTTTGGTAGTGCCGGGGGAACGACGGAGGCCCGCCCGGAACACTTGTTCAGGGCGGGCCTCCGATGGGTTCGGGCTACTGCTCCGTCTTGCGGAGGCGGAACGTCAGGGACAGGCCCTCGTCCTCGAACGGGGTGCCGTATGCCGTGTCCGCCTCGCCCTGTGCGTAGTCCAGCGCCAGGACCTCGTCCGCGATCAGGGCCGCGTGCTCGGTCAGGGCCTCCGCCGTGGCGGGGGAGGTGGACGTCCAGCGGACGGCGATACGGTCCGCGACGTCCAGGCCGCTGTTCTTGCGGGCCTCCTGGATGAGCCGGATCGCGTCACGGGCGAGGCCCGCGCGCCGCAGTTCCGGGGTGATCTCCAGGTCCAGGGCGACCGTCGCGCCCGAGTCGGACGCCACCGACCAGCCCTCGCGCGGAGTCTCGGTGATGATCACCTCGTCGGGGGAGAGGGTGACCGTCTCGCCGTCCACCTCGACCGACGCCGTGCCCTCGCGCAGAGCCAGCGAGAGGGCCGCCGCGTCGGCGTTCGCGACCGCCTTGGCAACCGCCTGGACGCCCTTGCCGAACCGCTTGCCGAGCGCACGGAAGTTCGCCTTCGCCGTCGTGTCGACCAGCGAGCCGCCGCCCGCTGAACCAGCGGAGGAATCAGTGAGCGAGGCCAGCGAGGAGACGTTCAGCTCCTCCGTGATCTGGGCGTGCAGCTCGGGGGAGAGGGACTCGAAGCCCACCGCCGCGACCAGGGCCCGGGACAGCGGCTGGCGGGTCTTGACGCCCGACTCGGCGCGGGTGGCCCGGCCCAGCTCGACCAGGCGGCGGACCAGTGCCATCTGGGTGGAGAGCGTCGGGTCGATGACCGCGAGGTCCGCCTTCGGCCAGGCGGACAGGTGGACCGACTCGGGGGCCTCCGGGGTGACCGGAGCCACCAGGTCCTGCCAGACCCGCTCGGTGATGAACGGGGTGAGCGGGGCCATCAGCCGGGTCACCGTCTCGATGGCCTCGTGCAGGGTGCGCAGCGCCGCCTTGTCGCCCTGCCAGAAGCGGCGGCGCGAGCGGCGTACGTACCAGTTGGACAGATCGTCGACGAACGCGGACAGGAGCTTGCCGGCGCGCTGGGTGTCGTAACTCTCCAGAGCCTGCGTGACCTGGTCCACCAGCGCGTTCAGCTCGCTCAGCAGCCAGCGGTCCAGGACCGTGCGGTCCGCGGGGGCCGGGTCGGCCGCGGACGGGGACCAGTCGGACGTACGGGCGTAGAGGGCCTGGAAGGCGACCGTGTTCCAGTACGTCAGGAGGGTCTTGCGGACGACCTCCTGGATCGTGTTGTGGCCGACGCGGCGCGCCGCCCACGGGGAGCCGCCCGCCGCCATGAACCAGCGCACCGCGTCGGCGCCGTGCTGATCCATGAGGGGGATCGGCTGAAGGATGTTCCCGAGGTGCTTGGACATCTTGCGGCCGTCCTCGGCAAGGATGTGGCCCAGGCAGACCACGTTCTCGTAGGACGACTTGTCGAAGACCAGCGTGCCGACCGCCATCAGCGTGTAGAACCAGCCGCGGGTCTGGTCGATGGCCTCCGAGATGAACTGCGCCGGGTAGCGGCTCTCGAAGATCTCCTTGTTCTTGTACGGGTAGCCCCACTGCGCGAACGGCATCGAGCCCGAGTCGTACCAGGCGTCGATGACCTCCGGGACGCGGTACGCCTCCAGCTGGCAGTTCTCGTGCGAGCAGGTGAATGTGATCTCGTCGATGAACGGGCGGTGCGGGTCAAGACCGGAGAGGTCGGTGCCGGTGAGCTCGCTGAGCTCGGCGCGCGAGCCGACGCATGTGAGGTGGCTGTCCTCGCAGCGCCAGATCGGCAGTGGGGTGCCCCAGTAGCGGTTACGGGACAGCGCCCAGTCGACGTTGTTGTTCAGCCAGTCACCGAAGCGGCCGTTCTTGACCGATTCGGGGAACCAGTTCGTCTTCTCGTTCTCTTCGAGCAGCCGGTCCTTGATGGCGGTCGTACGGATGTACCAGGACGGCTGGGCGTAGTAGAGCAGCGCGGTGTGGCAGCGCCAGCAGTGCGGGTAGCTGTGCTCGTAGGGGACGTGCCGGAAGAGCTTGCCGCGGGCGGCCAGGTCTTCGGTGAGTGCCTCGTCGGCCTTCTTGAAGAAGACGCCGCCGACCAGTGGCAGGTTCTCCTCGAAGGTGCCGTCGGGGCGGACCGGGTTCACGACCGGGAGGCCGTAGGCGCGGCAGACGACGAGGTCGTCGGCGCCGAAGGCGGGGGACTGGTGGACCAGACCCGTACCGTCCTCGGTCGTCACGTACTCGGCGTTGACCACGTAATGGGCCTCAGCCGGGCTGTGCCCATCGCTTCCCTCGCTCACGCTCGGGAAGTCGACCAGGGTGAACGGGCGCTCGTACGTCCAGCGCTCCATCTCGCGGCCGGTGAAGGTCTGGCCGGTGGTCTCCCAGCCCTCGCCCAGCGCCTTCTCGACGAGCGGCTGCGCGACGACGAGCTTCTCCTCGCCGTTGGTCGCGACGACGTACGTGACGTCGGGGTGCGCGGCGACGGCTGTGTTGGAGACCAGGGTCCAGGGGGTGGTCGTCCAGACGAGGAGCGAGGCATCGCCGGCCAGCGGGCCGGAGGTGAGGGGGAAGCGTACGAAGACCGACGGGTCGACGACGGTCTCGTAACCCTGTGCCAGCTCGTGGTCCGAGAGGCCGGTGCCGCAGCGGGGGCACCAGGGGGCGACGCGGTGGTCCTGGACCAGCAGACCCTTGTTGAAGATCTCCTTCAGCGACCACCACACCGACTCGACGTACTCGGGGTCCATCGTGCGGTACGCGTCGTCGAGGTCGACCCAGTACCCCATCCGGGTCGTGAGCTCGGCGAACGCGTCGGTGTGGCGGGTCACGGACTCGCGGCACCTGGCGTTGAACTCGGCGATGCCGTACGCCTCGATGTCCTTCTTGCCGTTGAAGCCCAGCTCCTTCTCGACCGCGAGCTCGACCGGCAGTCCGTGGCAGTCCCAGCCGGCCTTGCGACCGACGTGGTAGCCCTGCATGGTGCGGAAGCGGGGGAACACGTCCTTGAAGACGCGGGCCTCGATGTGGTGCGCGCCGGGCATGCCGTTGGCGGTGGGCGGGCCCTCGTAGAAGACCCACTCGGGGCGGCCCTCGGACTGTTCGAGGCTCTTGGTGAAAACCTTGCTCTCGCGCCAGAAATCGAGCACGGCGTGCTCCAGCGCGGGCAGGTCGACCTGGGCGGGTACCTGGCGGTACTGCGGCGATGTCATGGGCGGACTTCCTCCGGCGGACGTTTTCCACTTCCGTCGGAGGGACGAGAGCCTCATCGACTCCCGCGGTACCACCCTCCTTGGCCCCGGGTGTGCACCCGTGGCCCCCTCATTGGGGTCGCGACGCCGGTTCTACTCGCCTTGCGGCTTTCTTCCGACGGCTCCGGGTGATCTTCACGACGCGCTCGCCCCCGGGCTCGCACCGTCCCCGGGTCGCTCCTGGCTGCGTACGACGCTACTCGTCCCATCCACGCCTCTCGCTGAGGCCAGTGTACGGGCCCGTACGGGCGACGGCCGACCGGTTTAACCCGTGGGGCGGGGCGTGACCCGAATGGGCAGACGCGGACGTACGGAGTCCAGGCGGGGGCCGGGAGGCGATTACCCGGCGGGGAGCTGGGCACAACCGATTCAGGCGCGTCGGTATCCGGACACGAAGAGGGCCGATCCGGCGGCGTGCCCCGTTGCCGCGGGGCTGGGGTCGATTTATCGTCCCAGCACGATTCGCGTGCAAGATCACAATATGTGAAGGGGCCGCGCTCATGGTGGCGAAGAAGACCGCCGCGAAGAAGTCGGCGTCAGCGAGATCCACGGGTGCGGCGGCCGGTAAGACGAGCGAAGAGGCAGGTTCGGAGGCCGGCCCCGAGGGTGGTCCGACGGCGGCGGCCGCGAAGAAGACCGCGGCGAAGAAGACCGCAGTGCGGAAGCGGGCGGCGCCCGCCGAGCACGCGGTGCCGGCCAGGAAGGCACCTGCGAAGAAGAGCGCGGCCAAGAAGGCTTCGAAGAAGGCCGCTGCGGTGGCCACGGTGGCGGCCGAGGCCGCCGAGCAGACGGGAGCCCACACGGTGGTAGCCAAGAAGAGCGCGGCCCGGACCCGCACGGCCGGCAAGGGCGCGGCGCCCGTGCCTCCGGCCCGGGGAACCGCCACGACAGCCCCCGGCGAGCTGGCGGTCCGGCCGGGTGAGGACCCCTGGACGCCGGAAGAGGTCGAAGAGGCACGGGCTGTGCTGAGCAGCGAGATCATGCGGCTGCGCAGCGAGCGGGAGGCCGCGAGTGCCGCACTCGCGGGGCTGATGCGCGACTCCGGCGACGGGGCGGGTGACGACGAGGCGGACACCGGCACCAAGAACATCACTCGCGAGCACGAGATGTCGCTCGCCGCCAACGCCCAGGAGATGCTCGACCAGACCGAACGCGCCCTGGCCCGGCTCGACGCCGGGACGTACGGACTGTGCGAGGTCTGCGGCAATCCGATCGGCAAGGCGCGGATGCAGGCGTTCCCCCGCGCCACGCTCTGCGTCGAGGACAAACAGAAGCAGGAGCGACGCACTTGATCCGTGGCCGTGTGTCGTACGCTCGTCCTCAGTCAGGAACCTAGGTTGAGGGACTCACGTGGCAGAGGCGGAGCGCATCATCGGTACGCCGGACATCCCCGATGCTGAGGGGACCGAAGGGGACGAGGCCGCGGACCGGGTCGAGGAGACGGCCCCGAGCAGGGGCAAGCGGAAGATCATGGTGCTCTTCGCCGTGGCCGTCTTCGCCTATCTGCTCGACCTGATCAGCAAGATGATCGTGGTCGCGAAACTGGAACACCATCCGCCGATCGAGATCCTGGGCGACTGGCTGAAGTTCGACGCGATCCGTAACGCGGGCGCCGCGTTCGGTATCGGTGAGGCCTTCACGGTCATCTTCACCTTCATCGCGGCGACCGTCATCGTCGTCATCGCCCGCCTCGCCCGCAAGCTCTACAGCCTGCCGTGGGCCATTGCGCTCGGCCTGCTGCTCGGCGGTGCGCTCGGCAACCTCACCGACCGTATCTTCCGTGCTCCCGGCACCTTCCAGGGCGCGGTGGTGGACTTCATCGCACCCGCGCACTTCGCCGTCTTCAACCTCGCCGACTCCGCGATCGTCTGCGGAGGCATCCTGATCGTGATCCTTTCCTTCAAGGGCCTGGACCCCGACGGCACCGTGCACAAGGACTAGCGGGCGCAGGGCATACTCGACAGGTGAGTACGTATCCCGAGGTCCGCACCCTGCCCGTACCCGACGGCCTGGAGGGCGAGCGTGTCGACGCCGCCATTTCCCGGATGTTCGGTTTCTCCCGCACCAAGGCCGCCGACCTGGCAGCTGCCGGGAAGGTGCAGGTGGACGGCGCGGTGGTCGGGAAGTCCGAGCGGGTGCGGGGCGGCGCCTGGCTGGAAGTGGAGATGCCGCAGGCACCCGCTCCGGTGCAGATCGTCGCCGAGCCCGTAGAGGGTATGGAGATCGTGCACGACGACGACGACATCGTCGTGATCGTGAAGCCGGTCGGGGTCGCCGCCCACCCGAGCCCCGGCTGGACCGGCACGACCGTCATCGGCGGCCTCGCCGCGGCCGGGTACCGGATCTCGACGTCCGGCGCCGCCGAGCGCCAGGGCATCGTCCACCGCCTCGACGTCGGCACCTCCGGCCTGATGGTCGTCGCCAAGTCCGAGCGGGCCTACACCCTGCTGAAGGCGCAGTTCCGCGACCGGGTCGTCGAGAAGAAGTACCACGCGCTGGTGCAGGGCCACCCGGACCCGATGAGCGGCACCATCGACGCCCCCATCGGGCGCCACCCCAACCTCGACTACAAGTGGGCCGTCACGGCCGAGGGCAAGCCCTCCGTGACGCACTACGACCTCATCGAGGCCTACCGCGCCGCCAGCCTCCTGGACATCAAGCTGGAGACGGGCCGTACGCACCAGATCCGGGTGCACATGTCGGCCCACCGGCATCCCTGCGTCGGTGACCTCACCTACGGCGCCGATCCGACGATGGCCAAGCGCCTCGGTCTGACGAGGCAGTGGCTGCACGCCGTCCGGCTCGGCTTCGAGCACCCGTCCGACGGCAGCTGGGTGGAGTTCTCCAGTAACTACCCGGACGACCTCCAGCAGGCCCTGGACAAGGTCGCGGCGGAGAGCGAATGACCGGCACGCCTGCCCCGTACACCACCCGTACCGTTGTCGAGGAGCAGGACCGCGCCGCCTGTTTCCAGGTGCGCAAGGACGTCTTCGTCGGCGAGCAGAATGTGCCCGAGGAGATCGAGTACGACGTCTACGACGCTGACGCGGTGCATGTGATCGCCATCGCGGCGGACGGCTCCGCGCTCGGAACAGGGCGGCTGCTGCACGGTCCGGCCGCCGCCGCCAAGACCGGCGGCGACCTCACGGTGGGCTCGCTCGGCCGGCTGGCGGTGACCAAGGAGGCGCGCGGTCTCGGCGTCGGCGTGGCGCTGGTCCGGGCCATCGAGGACGCGGCCCGTGAGCTCGGTCTGGCCGCCGTCGATCTGCACGCCCAGACCCATGCGCTCGGCTTCTACGAGCGGCTCGGGTATGTGGCGTACGGCCCTGACTTCCCGGACGCCGGGATCGCCCACCGGGCGATGCGCCGCGCTCTGTAGCGAGCGAACGGGCCGGGTGTCGCCCCGGCCGTACGGAGCGAGCTCGTCTTCTCGTACATGTCGGCGTCCGGGTGGTTCGTCGGTGCGGGGTCGGCATGGGGCCCATGCCGTACGGGAACCGGCGAGCCGGAGCGCGGATGTACCGGCGGTGCCGACGAAATGCCTTCGGGAGAACGCGGTCACGTGGTTTCTCCGGGTCAGTCATGTACGCGCCGCATGCTGCCCGCCCCTGGGAGGTAGCGGAAGAGGGCTGACGGCGCAGACATCGGAGGAATGGTCGGCCGGAGAGGCGATAAGGAGGGGTGTCGTCTGAGTTGTGGGCCTTGCGTGGCAGGCTTGAAGTCCAGATCAGCCGACCAAAGAGGTCGGCTTGCTGCGTTTTGGAAGGCACCTTGTGGACCAAATGGCACTGCTCCTCCTGCTGTTGCTCGGAGCTGTGGTCACGGTGCCGTTGGGGGAGCGTCTCGGACTGCCCGCGCCGGTGCTGATGACGCTGGCCGGAGTCGGTATGGCGTTCCTCAGCTTCGTGCCGAATGTGGACATCCCGCCCGAGATCATTCTTCCCGCGCTGCTTCCGCCGCTGCTCTATGCCTCCGTGCAGCGCACCTCCTGGCGGCAGTTCGCCGCCAATAAACGACCGATCTTTCTGCTGGCCGTGGCACTGGTCTTCATCACGACGGCCGCCGTTGCCGCGGTCGCCAATGCGATCGTCCCCGGGCTGCCCATCGCCGCCGCCGTGGCGCTCGGCGCGCTCGTCGCTCCGCCCGACCCGGTCGCGGCGACGGCCGTCGCGGGCTCGGTCGGGCTGCCGCGCAGACTCGTCTCCATCCTGGAGGGCGAGGGGCTGTTCAACGATGTGACCGCGATCGTGCTGTACCACGTGGCGATCGCCGCCGCGGTGAGCGGCACGTTCTCGCTGCCGGAGGCGTTCGGGCTGCTGATCCTCTCCGCGGTCGTCGCCGTGGCGGTGGGTCTCGTGCTGGGCTGGATCACCATCAAACTCATGGGCCTGCTCGGCGATGCCACGCTTCAGGTCGGTCTCACCCTGCTGGTGCCGTTCGTGAGCTATGTGCTCGCGGAGGAGCTGATGGGGTCGGGTGTCCTCGCAGTCCTCACCACCGCGCTCTTCCTCGCCGAGCACACCGCCGACGCCGACGACGTCCTCGGCCGGCTCACCGGCCGTACCTTCTGGGAGATTGTCGACACCCTCGTCACCGGGGTCGCCTTCGGGCTGATCGGCCTCGAACTGCACAACGTCTTCGGAACGGCCGACGGGCGCGAGCTCCAGATGCTCGGCTGGGGCCTCGCCGTCGTCGTGGTCGTCGTCGGCGTACGGCTGCTGTATCTGCTGCCCGCGACCTGGCTCGCCAAGCGGCTGCACACCCGGCGCGACGTCAGCGAGGAGATCCCCACCAGTTGGCGGGAGACCGTCGTCATGTGGTGGTCCGGGATGCGGGGAGTGGCCTCGGTCGCGCTGGCGCTCGCGATTCCGCTGAAGACGGACGACGGGAAGCCGTTCCCGGGCCGTGACGAGATCGTCTTCATCGCCTTCGCCGTGATCATGGCCACGCTCGTCGTCCAGGGACTCACTCTGCCGTGGCTGGTCCGCAAACTACGGGTCCGGGCGGACACGGACGTCGAGGAGGCGTTGGAGAGGGACCTCGCGATCCGCGCCGCGAAGGCCGCGAAGCAGCGGCTCAAGGAGATCCGGGAGGTCGAGGAGTTCCCGGACGAGGTCGCGGAGCGGTTGCAGCGGCTGGCGTACGACGTGGGGGCGCGGATCAGCCCCGACATGGTCGACGACGAGCGCCGCGAGGCATACGCGAAGCGCGCCGAACGCTTCAAGGCGATCAACCGCGTCCAGCGCGAAATGATGTCGGCCGCCCGCCACGCGGTGCTCTCGGCCCGCAACGAGGCGGGTACGGACCCGGAAGTCGTCGACCGGGTACTGCGGCAGCTGGACGTACGCAGCCTGCGGTGAGGCGGCGCCGTGCCGTGCGGCGCCCCGCCCGGTCAGCCACGTCCCGTGCGGGGGGACTTGTCCCGGCCCGTCGGCTTCTCGTCCGTCGGGCGGGGTGAGTCTGGCACGACCAGCCGGCCGGCCGGCTGCGTGATCACGACCGAGCCGCCGCCGACGATCAGCGGACGCAGTACGTTCTCCATCCCGTCGCGTCCATGCTTCAGACCGTAGCTGGCACCATTGGCCTCATGAACATCATGCTTTTCCACTCGACGTACGGTCTGCGCCCCGCGGTGCACGCGGCCGCCGACCGGCTGCGCGCCGCCGGGCACGAGGTGCAGGTGCCCGATCTCTTCGAGGGGCACACCTTCGAAACCGTCGAGGAAGGCATGGCCTTCAAGGAAGAGGTGGGCAAGGACGAGCTGCTGAGGCGTGCCGTGCTGGCCGCCGCGCCCTACTCCGACCGGGGCCTGGTGTACGCGGGTTTCTCCTTCGGGGCGTCCACCGCGCAGACCCTGGCGCTCGGTGACGAGAAGGCGCGCGGTCTGCTGCTGTTCCACGGCACCTCGGACATCGCCGAGAACGCCTCGGTGGACGAGCTGCCCGTACAGCTGCATGTCGCGGACCCGGACCCGTTCGAGACGCACGACTGGCTGAATTCCTGGTATCTGCAGATGCAGCGGACCGGTGCCGATGTCGAGGTCTATCGCTATCCGGGCGCGGGTCATCTCTTCACGGACCCCGAACTGCCGGACCATGACGCGGCCTCGGCCGAGCTGGCCTGGAAGGTCGCGCTCGGTTTCCTCGCCACGCTGTGACCGCGCGAAGGGCCCCGCACCGTGCGGGGCCCTTCGGACGGACGGGGTGGATCAGCCCCGGTAGGCGATCCAGTTGTCGCTCATCCGCTGCACCTGGCCCGCGGTGAACTGGTACATGCACGAGTCGTACGTGTAGTCCATGAAGTTGTGGATCGGGTCGGCCCCTGTCTTGGTGGTGCAGGTGTCGCGCCCGGTCGGGCAGGCGTACGCGGGGCTCGCCTCGGCCGGAGTGTCGGCCACGTAGTCGCCGTTGCCGTTACAGCCGCCCTGGAAGGTGTGGTAGAGCCCCATCCAGTGGCCGACCTCGTGGGTGGCGGTGTCGCCCTCGTTGTAGTTGCCGGCGGAGCCGCCGGGCAGCGAGGCGTCGAGCATGACGACGCCGTCGTCCGACGGGTTGGACTTGTAGGAGCTGGGGAAGGTGGCCCAGCCCAGCAGGCCGCCGCCGAGGTTGGCGGTGTAGAGGTTGAGTGCGTTCGCGCCGCCCTTGCGCAGCGTCGACTTCATGGCCTTCTCGGCGGAGGAGCCCGGCGAGACGCCGTTGTACCAGGAGCTGTTGTCCGTGTAGTCCGTGCCGGCCAGGGAGAACTGGAAGCCGGAGTTGGTGTTGCCGCTGCCCTGGCCGCTGTAGGCGGCGTTCAGGACGCTGATCTGGCTGCTGATGGCGGACGCGCTGAGCTTGCCGGTCGTTCCGGAGTGCACCACGTGGAAGTACACCGGGATGGTGGCGCCCGCGGCGAGCGTGGAGCCGCTGAGCCGGCGGTCCGCGAGTCTCTCCTTGAGCTGGGTGTCCATGGCCTTGGCCTGGGCCGCGGTGAGTTCGTTGGGGTCCGCGGCGTGCTTGGTGCCCGAGGGGCGGGCCTCGCGCGCGGTGGCGGAGGTGCTCGCCTCGCTCGCGCACTTCTCGGCGGATGCGGCGGATGCGGCGGATGCGGCGGACGCGGAGGAGGTGGACGACGCCTTTGCGGCGGCGGAGCCGGTGGAAGCGGAGAGCGGCGCCAGGGCCAGGGTTCCGGCCAGGACGGCCGTGCCGATCGCACGGTTACGTATACGCGGCGATATACGGGCAAGAGCGCGCACAAGGACTCCTCGCGGATGTGTGGGGGAGGGATTTCCTCCCCCGCCGCCGGGAGATTACGTGCGCATGTCAGATCTTGAGGAGAATCGATCAAGCCCAATCAGTCGTGGGGCAAACCGGGGAAACGGAAGAAATAATTCTGTGCGCTTCAGAGTTTGAGACGCGGACGTAACTCCCCGCGTTACCCCGGCGGGCGGTCTGTCCCCATTGAAGCCAGGAGACACACCACCCGCCGTAGCGATGTAATACGCCGTCAACATAGACCGAGGTGGCTGAAAATAGACCCTCAGTGCACCGGGCGGTCCACCCGCTCGACCTTCTGCGTCCCACTGAGCGTCCGGTACGAGCGCGTCCAGGTGGAGGTCGCGTCCCGCTTCGCCTTGTCGGAGACCACGTAGTAGTCCATCTGCGAGCGCTCGGCGGTCACATCGAGGACGCCGTAGCCGTGCGAGTCCATGTCCACCCACTTCACATGGCGGTTGGCGGCCTTGACCGCTGCGGCGGCGACCACCGAGACGGTCTGCGGCGCGATGTGCAGGATGTCGTCGAGATTGTCCGACGTCACCGACGTCACCACGAACTCGGTGGCGGCCGACGCCGAGAGCGGATACGTCGCCGCCTTCACCGGTACATCATTGGCCCACGCCATGTGGATGTCGCCGGTCAGGAAGACCGTGTTGGTGATCGACCGGTCCCGCAGATGCGCGATCAGCTCCTTGCGGTCGTCCGTGTAGCCGTCCCACTGGTCGACATTGACGGCAAGACCCTCCGTGGGCAGCCCCAGCAACTTGGCCAGCGGCTCCAGCAGATGGGCGGGTACGGAACCGAACGCGACCGGCGAGATCATCACCGACGTACCGACCAGCTTCCAGGTGGCGTCCGAGCCGGCCAGACCCGACTTCAGCCAATCCAGCTGCGCCCGGCCGGTGATCGTGCGATCCGGGTCGTCGACCGAGCCGTTGCCGATCGTCGACTGCTGGGAGCGGAAGGTGCGCAGATCGAGGAGGTGGAGATCGGCCAGGTTGCCGAAGCGCAGCCGCCGGTAGACGGTGCCCTCGGTGGAGGCGCGGACCGGCATCCACTCGAAGTACGCCTGTTTGGCGCCCGCGACCCGGTCGGCCCAGGAGCCCTCCGTGTCCGGCGTGTGGTTCTCGGCCCCGCCCGACCAGGCGTCGTTGGCGAACTCGTGGTCGTCCCAGATCGCGATCACCGGGTGGGTGGCGTGCAGGGTCTGGAGGTCGGTGTCCGTCTTGTAGTTGCCGTGCCGGGTGCGGTAGTCGGCGAGGGTCAGGATCTCGTGCTTCGGCTCGTGCGGCCGTACGACGTACTTCGCGTCCGGGTAACTGCCCGACGCGTACTCGTAGATGTAGTCGCCGAGATGCAGCACCGCGTCGAGATCGGTGCGGGTGGCGAGATGCCGGTACGGGGAGAAGAACCCCGACTCCCAGTTGGCGCACGAGACCACCCCGAAGCGCACCCCGGGCGTGGCAGCTTGGGCTGCGGGCGCGGTACGGGTGCGGCCCGTCGGCGAGAGGGTCTCCGTACCGTCGCCCGCCGAGAAGCGGAACCAGTACGCGGTGGCCGGGCTCAGCCCCCGCACATCGGCCTTGACGGTGTGGTCGGAAGCGGCCCTTGCGACGGTCGTGCCCCGGGCGACGACCCGGGCGAACTCCTTGTCCTCGGCGACCTCCCAGCGCACCGCCGTATCGGCGCCACGGCCGGAGCCGGGCACGGCGTCGGGGGCCGGGGTGACGCGGGTCCACAGAAGTATGCCGTCGGGGAGGGGGTCGCCGGAGGCGACGCCGTGCAGGAAGGCGGGCCCGTCCGCGGCCCGTGCGGTGGTGGCGGCGCCCAGCGCCGGCGCGGCGACGGCGGTGGCGGCGGCCTTGACGACCGTGCGGCGGCTGGGGGCGGATATGGGCGAAGAAACGTGTCGACTGGTCACGGAGGAGCACGCTACTGACCGGTACGGCGAACGGGCAGGCGAATGAAGGAAGTTCGCCTGCCCGTCGGAGAGCCGCTGGCGGGGATTCGCCGTTCGGCTAGCCCTTCAGCGCTTTGTCGATCGCGGTGTTGAAGTCGGCCACCGTCATCGGCGCGTTCTGACCGTCCTTGCCAGTGACTGTCTTGCCGTCCATCTTCAGTGTCGGGGTGCCCTTCACGCCGCTCTTCTCGAACGTCGCGGACATCTTCATCGCCCAGCTGTCGTACGTACCGTCCTCGACGTCCTTCTGGAACGCCTTATTGCCCTTCAGGGCGTCGACCGAGTCGGCGATCTTGATCAGGTACGCGTCGTCCTTGAACTTGTCGTCGGTCTCCTCCGGGTGGTTCTTCGCGGAGAAGAGCTCGGACTTGTAGTCCAGGAAGGCCTCCGGGCTGACATTGAGGGCGGCGCCCAGCGCGCTCAGCGCGTTCTTGGAGCCCTCGCCCTGGGTCATGCCGTCGATGAACGTGGCACCGATGTACTTGATCTTGTATTTCCCGGCGTCGACGTCCTTGTGCACCGTCTCGCCGAGGGCCTGCTCGAGCGTGGCGCAGATCGGGCAGCGCGGGTCCTCGTACATCTCCAGGGTCTTCTTGGCGGTCGACTTGCCGATGACGACGGTCGTGCCGTTTTCGCCCGAGGTGTTCTTGGGCGCCGTCACGTTCTTCGCGTCCTTGGCCGCCTCCCAGTGGCCGGGCTTGTTCAGCTGCATGACCCCCCAGCCGACACCGCCCGCGATCGCGACCACGGCGACGGTCGAGACGCCGACGACGATCTGCCTGCGGGTCTTGTCCTTCTTGGCCTGGCGCTCGCGCTCGGCGCGCAGACGCTCACGGGCTGCCGACTTGGTGGCCTGGCTGTTGCGCTTGCTCATGTTTGTTTCTCCATGGAGTGGGTGGTACGTCGTCAGGGATGTGCGTGCTCAGGCGATGGCGCAGGCCGAGCGCGGCGGTCCCCTCCGTTCCACGGAGTGCACGAGCAGACGGACGTGTACGAGCAGGTGCGGGCCGCTTCCGGCGGGGCGCACCCTGCGGCGTACGGGGCGGCGGGCCGTACCCACCACGGCGACCGCGATCAGCAGCGGCCGGAACGCCAGGGAGGCGACCGCGCCCAGCAGGCCGACGAGCGCTGACTCGCCGCGCCGGAGCCAGGCAGCGGCGAGCAGACCGACCGTCACATGGGCGGCGAGCAGCAGCCACGGCACCGCGGGGCCGGGGGAGGCCAGCAGCGCGGCTGCCGTGTGTCCCGAATCGGTCACCGAGGTGAGCGGGGTTCCGACGTCACGGGCATGGGGCGCACCGGCGCCGAAGTCACCGCCGCCGCACAGCACATCGACGCCGACCGAGCGCAGCGGCCCCGCGATCGGGCCGCCCGCCGCGCCGTAACAGAGGTGCTGGCCGGTGGTGAAGACGGTGTCGGCGGCCAGCTCCAGCGGGACCAGCAGTCCGGCGATCGCTCCGAAACCGCGCTCCCGGCCGGCCAGTGCGTACGCAACGGCGAAGACCACGCCGGCCAGCAGGGCGACGACGGTCAGCGGCAGCGAGACCTGGGAGAGCAGCACATGGGACGCAGCGGAAAGCGTCACGACGAGCGCTGTGAAAAGCGCCGCGCGAACGACCCTGAGATGCGTCCCGGATATGTCCATCGTCGAGGAGTGTCGCATGCGAACCTGTAAGCGACCCCTAAAGGGGCACGCGCGGGCCTGCACGGGGACCTAAAGCCCCGGAATGCGGCTGTTGCGGAAGAGGTCCACAAAGATCTGGTGGTCGGCGCGGGCCCGGGTGCCGTAGCTGTGGGCGAAGTCCACCAGCAGGTCGGCGAAGCCCTCCTCGTCCGCCGCGATCGCCGCGTCGATCGCCCGCTCCGTGGAGAACGGCACCAGTGAGTGGCCGCTCTCGTCGTCCGCCGCGGAGTGCATCGTCGCCGTCGCCCGGCCGAGGTCGGCGACGACCGCGGCGATCTCCTCCGGCTCGTCGATGTCGGACCAGTCCAGATCGACCGCGTACGGAGACACCTCGGCGACCAGCTGACCGGCTCCGTCCAGCTCGGTCCAGCCGAGCCACGGGTCGGCGTGCGCCTGCAGGGCGCGCTGCGAGATGACCGTGCGGTGGCCCTCGTGCTGGAAGTACTCCTGTACGGCCGCGTCCGTGATGTGCCGGGAGACCGCGGGGGTCTGTGCCTGCTTGAGATAGATCACCACATCGTTCTCCAGGGCATCGCTGTTGCCCTCCAGAAGGATGTTGTACGAGGGCAGCCCGGCCGAACCGATGCCGATGCCGCGACGGCCGACGACATCCTTCACCCGGTACGAGTCGGGGCGGGTCAGGCTCGACTCCGGCAGCGTCTCCAGATAGCCGTCGAAGGCGGCCAGCACCTTGTAGCGCGTCGCCGCGTCCAGATCGATCGAGCCGCCGCCCGCCGCGAACCGGCGCTCGAAGTCCTGGATCTCCGTCATCGAGTCCAGCAGCGAGAACCGGGTCAGAGACCGCGCGTCGCGCAGCGCGTCCAGCAGCGGCCCCTCTGCCGTGTCCAGCGTGAAGGGCGGCACCTCGTCGTTCTTCGCGCCCGTCGCCAGTGCGTGGATCCGCTCACGGTAGGCCGCCGCGTAGACCCGGACCAGCTCGGTGATCTGGTCGTCACCCAGCGCCTTCGCGTACCCGATCAGCGCGACGGAGGCGGCGAACCGCTTGAGGTCCCAGGTGAACGGGCCAACGTATGCCTCGTCGAAGTCGTTCACATTGAAGATCAGCCGGCCATTGGCGTCCATATACGTGCCGAAGTTCTCCGCGTGCAGATCGCCGTGGATCCATACCCGGCCGGTCCGCTCGTCCAGGTACGGGCCGCCGTGCCGCTCCCGCTCCAGGTCGTTGTAGAACAGGCACGCCGTGCCCCGGTAGAAGGCGAACGCCGAGCCTGCCATCTTGCGGAATTTGACCCGGAAGGCAGCCGGATCGGCGGCCAGCAGCTCCCCGAACACGGTGTCGAAGACCTCAAGAATCTGCTCCCCGCGCTGCGCTGCGCCGGTCTGCGCTTCCGACATCTCCGGTTGCCTCCTGGTACCTGACGTGCATGACAAATGGGACGGGCTTCTCAGCCCCTTCAACGCGCGACCGTACGCGGGAGTGCCCCTTGGTTGTCACCTCGGAGACGTAGACTTCCACGCTGTCCCCCCAGTCCGTCATCGCCAGTTTTCCCGGAGGCCCGACGCCGTGACCAAGCCGCCCTTTACGCACCTTCACGTCCACACCCAGTACTCGCTGCTGGACGGTGCCGCGCGGCTCAAGGACATGTTCGCTGCCTGCAACGAAATGGGCATGTCGCACATCGCGATGACGGACCACGGCAACCTGCACGGGGCGTACGACTTCTTCCATTCGGCGCAGAAGGCGGGCGTGACGCCGATCATCGGGATCGAGGCGTACGTCGCTCCGGAGTCGCGCAAGCACAAGCGGAAGATCCAGTGGGGCCAGCCGCACCAGAAGCGGGACGACGTCTCCGGTTCCGGTGGTTACACCCACAAGACGATCTGGGCGTCGAACGCGACGGGGCTGCACAACCTCTTCCGGCTGTCCTCGGACGCGTACGCCGAGGGCTGGCTGCAGAAGTGGCCCCGTATGGACAAGGAGACCATCGCCCAGTGGTCCGAGGGCCTGATCGCCTCGACCGGCTGCCCCTCGGGCGAGGTGCAGACGCGACTGCGGCTCGGCCAGTTCGACGAGGCGGTCCAGGCGGCCTCCGACTACAAGGACATCTTCGGCGCGGACAAGTACTTCCTGGAGCTGATGGACCACGGCATCGAGATCGAGCGCCGGGTCCGTGACGGCCTCCTCGAAATCGGCAGGAAACTGAACATCCCGCCGCTGGTGACCAACGACTCGCACTACACCTACGCGCACGAGGCCACCGCGCACGACGCGCTGCTGTGCATCCAGACCGGCAAGAACCTCTCCGACCCGGACCGCTTCCGCTTCGACGGCACCGGCTACTACCTCAAGACGACCGAGGAGATGTACGGCGTCGACTCCTCCGACGCCTGGCAGGAGGGGTGCGCCAACACCCTGCTGGTGGCGCAGCAGATCGACACCGCCGGCATGTTCGAGAAGCGCGACCTGATGCCGAAGTTCGACATCCCGGACGGCTACACGGAGATCACCTGGTTCCAGGAAGAGGTCCGCGTCGGCATGAACCGGCGCTTCCCGGGCGGTGTCCCCGAGGACCGGCAGAAGCAGGTCGAGTACGAGATGGACATCATCATCCAGATGGGGTTCCCGGGGTACTTCCTGGTCGTCGCCGACTTCATCATGTGGGCGAAGAACAACGGCATCGCGGTCGGCCCCGGCCGAGGCTCCGCCGCCGGCTCGATCGTGGCGTACGCGATGGGCATCACCGACCTCGACCCGATCGAGCACGGGCTGATCTTCGAGCGGTTCCTCAACCCCGAGCGCGTCTCCATGCCCGATGTCGACATCGACTTCGACGAGCGTCGGCGCGTCGAAGTGATCAGGTATGTGACGGAGAAGTACGGCGCCGACAAGGTCGCCATGATCGGCACATACGGAAAGATCAAGGCGAAGAACGCCATCAAGGACTCCGCCCGCGTCCTCGGCTACCCGTACGCGATGGGCGACCGGCTCACCAAGGCCATGCCCGCCGACGTCCTCGGCAAGGGCATCGACCTCAACGGCATCACCGACCCCAAGCACCCGCGCTACAGCGAGGCGGGCGAGATCCGGGGGATGTACGAGAACGAGCCGGACGTCAAGAAGGTCATCGACACCGCGAAGGGCGTCGAGGGCCTGGTCCGGCAGATGGGTGTGCACGCCGCGGGCGTCATCATGTCCAGCGAGCCGATCGTCGACCACGCCCCGATCTGGGTGCGGCACACCGACGGCGTCACCATCACGCAGTGGGACTACCCGCAGTGCGAGTCGCTCGGCCTGCTGAAGATGGACTTCCTGGGCCTGCGCAACCTCACCATCATGGACGACGCCGTGAAGATGGTGGAGTCCAACAAGGGCGTCAAGCTGGACCTGCTCGGCCTCCCGCTGGACGACCCCAAGACGTACGAGATGCTCTGCCGCGGTGACACGCTCGGCGTGTTCCAGTTCGACGGCGGCCCGATGCGCTCCCTGCTGCGCCAGATGCAGCCCGACAACTTCGAGGACATTTCCGCCGTCTCGGCCCTGTACCGGCCGGGCCCGATGGGCATGAACTCGCACACGAACTACGCCGAGCGCAAGAACGGCCGCCAGGAGATCACCCCGATCCACCCGGAGCTGGAGGAGCCCCTCAAGGAGGTCCTCGGCCTCACCTACGGCCTGATCGTGTACCAGGAGCAGGTGCAGAAGGCCGCCCAGATCGTCGCCGGATACTCGCTCGGCGAGGCCGACATCCTGCGCCGTGTGATGGGCAAGAAGAAGCCCGAGGAGCTGGCGAAGAACTTCGTCCTCTTCGAGGCGGGGGCCAAGGAGAAGGGCTTCTCCGACGCCGCGATCAAGGCCCTGTGGGACGTGCTGGTCCCGTTCGCCGGATACGCGTTCAACAAGGCGCACTCCTCGGCGTACGGCCTGGTCACCTACTGGACCGCGTATCTCAAGGCGAACTACCCCGCCGAGTACATGGCGGCGCTGCTGACCTCGGTCAAGGACGACAAGGACAAGTCGGCCGTCTACCTCAACGAGTGCCGTCGTATGGGCATCAAGGTGCTGCCGCCCAACGTCAACGAGTCGCTGTCGAACTTCGCGGCCCAGGGCGACGACGTGATCCTCTTCGGCCTCACGGCCGTCCGCAACGTGGGGCAGAACGTCGTCGACTCGATCATCCGGTGCCGCAAGGCGAAGGGGAAGTACAGCGCCTTCCCCGACTTCCTGGACAAGGTCGAGGCGGTCGTCTGCAACAAGCGCACCGTCGAGTCGCTGATCAAGGCCGGCGCCTTCGACGAGATGGGCCACACCCGCAAGGGCCTGGTCGCCCACCACGAACCGATGATCGACAACGTGGTGCAGGTCAAGCGCAAGGAGGCCGAGGGACAGTTCGACCTCTTCGGCGGCATGGGCGAGGAGGAGAGCGACGAGCCGGGCTTCGGACTCGACGTGGAGTTCTCCGACATCGAGTGGGAGAAGTCCTACCTGCTGGCCCAGGAACGCGAGATGCTCGGCCTGTACGTCTCCGACCACCCGCTCTTCGGTCTGGAACACGTGCTGTCCGACAAGGCCGACTCCTCGATCTCCCAGCTGACAGGCGGGGAGCACGGCGACGGCGCCATCGTCACCGTCGGCGGCATCATCTCCGGCCTGCAGCGCAAGATGACCAAGCAGGGCAACGCCTGGGCCATCGCCACCGTCGAGGACCTGGCCGGATCCATCGAGTGCATGTTCTTCCCCGCCACCTACCAGCTGGTCTCCACCCAGCTCGTCGAGGACACCGTCGTCTTCGTCAAGGGACGCCTCGACAAGCGGGAGGACGTGCCCCGGCTCGTCGCCATGGAGATGCAGGTCCCCGACATCTCGTCGGCCGGCACCAACGCCCCCGTGGTCCTGACCATCCCCACGGTCAAAATCACCCCGCCGATGGTCAGCCGCCTCGGCGAGGTCCTCAGCAACCACCGGGGCGACACCGAAGTGCGGATCAAGCTCCAGGGCCCCCGCAAGACCACGGTGCTCCGGCTCGACCGGCACCGGGTGAAGCCCGACCCGGCGCTCTTCGGTGACCTGAAGGTGCTGCTCGGACCGTCCTGCCTGGCCGGCTGAGACGGTTCACGGCCGACGTACAGGAGGGGCGCCCCGCGAAAGCGGGAGCGCCCCTCTCGGCCACCCGGCTCGCGGCCGGACCGGAGACCTGCCCGGTCAGTTGTGGCCGAAGCGCCGCTGGTGCTTACGGGCAACATCAGCAGGGCTGCCCTGGGCTTGCGACTGAGGCTGTATCTGCGACTCGTAAGCAGTCGATTGGGCCTCTTCCGCACCGCGCTCCGGACCGGCCGCGCGGTTCTGTCGGCTGCTCTGCTTGCGGTTCTTGTTCTTGGCCATGGTGTTCCTCCTCAGGGGACTCTCGGGCCAGGACCGCGTTCAGATTCACATAACGGCATAAAGCGTGCATGTTGGATCATTACCGTGCGTAGTGAGGGGGTATGATGCGCCGTTTTCCGGATCCGCCACGCCGATGATCGAGTTCCGGCCGTCAACCCCTGCGCGGTCGGGCAGACTCGAAGGAAACCCTTGGCAAAGACCACACCCGAACTTCTGGAAGAGGGTGGAACGCGTGGACCGTTGCGTCGTCCTGGTGGACGCCGGTTACTTGCTGGGCGCAGCCGCGAGTCTGCTGGCTGGGGAGCCCACCCGTTCCCGCATCACCGTCGACCACGCGGCCCTCATCCGGGGCCTGCGCGAGCTGGCAGAGGCCGATACGCAGCAGCCGCTGCTGCGTATCTACTGGTTCGACGGCGCCCCCGACCGTGTACCGCAGCCCGAGCACCGCAGACTTCGTGTGATGCCCCGGGTGACCGTCCGGCTCGGCGCTCTGACCCGCAGTGACGGGCGCTGGGCGCAGAAGGGCGTCGACGCCGCGATGCATGCCGAGCTCACCGAACTGGCCAGGAACCGGGCCTGCTCCGACGTGGTGCTGGTGACCGGTGACGGCGATCTGCTGCCCGGCCTGATGTCCGCCAAGGAACACGGCGTCGCCGTCCATCTGTGGGCCGTCCAGGCCGCCGACGGCGACTACAACCAGTCCGAGGACCTGGTCGCCGAGGCCGACGAACGAAGGGTGCTCGACCGGGTCTGGATCACCCAGGCCGTACGGGCCAAGGAGACCGGCGGCGTCTGCGCCCCGCCGCCCGCGCCACGGCCGGAGATCGCCGCGATCCTCTCCGCACCGCTGCCCGAGGCTGCCCTGGCCGCCTCCGCCGAGCGGGCATCGGAGGCCCAGGCGGCGGCGGAACGCAACGGAGCGGTCCCGCCGCCCGAGGAGAGTGCCGCCGACGACCGGCCCGGCCACGGCGCAAAAGGCGTCCCCACCCCCAAGGACCTGGCGGGCAGCCTGCGCGGCCCCGGCACCCAGCCCGCCCAGCCGTCGCCCGCCGGCGCCACTCTGCGCTGGTCCTCCGACAAGGGCTGGATGGAGCGTGGCGGACCGCTGGGCGAGCCCGCAGAAACCGCGTCCCTGCCGACGCTGGCCCAGCTCACCAGCGCCGAGCAGCGCTGGGCGGACCGCGAGGAGGACATCACCACCGTCGGCGGCGACCCCTTCGAGGTGGGCCAGGTCTTCGCCCGGCGCTGGATGGAGCGGCTGCCGGAGACCGCCCATCTTCAGAAGCTGTCGACCATGTATCCGCGCATCCCGCACCGCATCGACGGCGAACTGCTGCGGTACGCGGCACGGTTCGGCCTGCTCGCCCACAAGGACGACCAGATCGACGAACACGACCGCTACGCGATCCGGGCCGGATTCTGGCGGGAGATCGATGTACGGGCCGCAGCGGAACACGCCCCGGCGGTGGAGTGAACGAGCCCGTCCGGCGACTGACGGAACAAGGGTCCCGCGGCCGGGCAACCCGGCCGGCGATCGCGGCGTCGACGCCCGACCGGAATGGCCCCGGGCGTAATACGGGGCATCCGACCCCGTACTCTCGTACCTCGTGAGTACGGGCACAGCACAGGCGCAGACGGCGACCGGGACCGTGTGCGCGGTGCGTGATCTGGTCAAGACCTATCCCGCCGCCCGCAGCCGCCGCGGTGCACCCGCCACACCCGAGGTGCGCGCCACCGACGGGATCAGCCTGGATGTGCGGCGCGGCGAGATCTTCGGACTTCTCGGCCCCAACGGCGCCGGAAAGTCCACCCTCGTACGGCAGCTCACCGGGCTGATGCGACCCGACTCCGGCAGCGTCACCATGCTGGGCCACGATCTCGTACGCCATCCCGAGCGGGCCTCCCGGCTGATCGGGTACCTCGGGCAGGAGTCCACCGCACTCGACGAGCTGACCGTCTCGCTCGCCGCCGAGACCACGGGACGGCTGCGCGGCCTCGCGGTACGGGACGCCCGCGCCGAGCGCGACGCCGTACTCGACGAACTCGGCCTCACCGAGATCGCGGGACGCCCCCTGAAGAAGCTCTCCGGCGGACAGCGGCGGCTCGCCTGCTTCGCGGCCGCGCTGGTCGGCGAGCGGCCGGTGCTGGTGCTGGACGAGCCGACGACCGGCATGGACCCCGTCGCGCGGCGCGCCGTCTGGGCCGCCGTCGACCGACGCAGGGCCGAACGCGGCACGACGGTGCTGCTCGTCACCCACAACGTCATCGAGGCCGAGACGGTCCTCGACCGGGTCGCAGTGATCGAACGCGGCAAGGTCATTGCCTGCGACACCCCCACCGGGCTCAAGGAACGTGTCGCGGGCGAGGTCCGGGTCGAGCTGGTGTGGCGCGAAAGGGCGCCCCTGGACGTGCCCGAGGTGGCCGCGCTGCGCGGCTCGGCCCAGGAGTCCGGGCGGAGCTGGGTGCTGCGGCTCGGTCCGGACGAGGCACGGGCGGCGGTCGCCGCGGTGACCAGCGGCGCGGCCTTTGCCGCACTCGACGACTTCACTCTGGCGACGCCCAGCCTGGAGGACGTCTATCTTGCGCTCGGCGGGGACGCGACCAAGGGGCTGGTGAAGTCATGACCGGGACGGGCTGGGCGACCGGGCAGCCAGCGGACAGGAGCAGCACCAGGTGACGAGCATCGTTCCCGCGCAGGCGGTGGCCGGTACGGCCGGTACCGCCGGTGACGGCCGTACCGGCCACGAGGGAGCCGGGCCCGCGCCGCTCGCGCCGCGGGCCCGGCTGTTCCCCTCGCTCGCGGCCGTCTACCGCGCCCAGCTGTCCAGGGCCAGGGTCGCCCGTATCCCGCTGCTCTTCGTCGCGACCTTCCAGTCCGTCGGCATCATGGTGCTGATGCGCGGGGTCGTCGACGGCGGCTCCGAGGCGCGCGCCGTTGTCGCCGGATCCAGTGTCCTCGTGGTGGCCTTCGTCGCGCTCAACCTGCTCGCCCAGTACTTCGGGCACCTGCGGGCAGGCGGCGGGCTCGACCACTACGCCACCCTGCCGGTGCCGCCTGCCGCGGTGGTGCTCGGTGCGGCCGGGGCGTACGCCTCCTTCACCGTGCCCGGCACGATCGTCACGGCAGTGGCGGGGAGCGTGCTGTTCGGACTGCCGCTGACGCATCTGTGGGTGCTCGTCGCCGTCATCCCGCTCTCCGGGGCGGCGCTCTCCGGGCTCGGTGCCGCGATGGGGCTGCTCGCTCCCCGGCAGGAGCTGGCCACGCTGCTCGGGCAGCTGGGCATGTCCGCGGCGTTGCTGCTCGGCGTCCTGCCGGCCGACCGGCTGCCCGGGCCGATCGGCTGGGCCCGCGATCTGCTGCCGTCGACGTACGGTGTCGAGGCGTTCTCCCGGTCCTTCGACGCCCACCCCGACTGGGCAATTGTTGCACTGGATCTCGCGGTCTGCGCCGTCGTCGGCGTCCTCTCGCTGGCTGCGGCCACCTGGGCGTACCGCAGGGCAGCGGTCCGGTGAGGCGCGGCACAAGAACGCCTGGCACGATGGCAAGGTGACCGCACCCCTGACGCCGCCTCACCAGCCCTCGTCCAACGGCCCCTGGCAGACCCCGCCGAAATGGGGTGGTCCCGGTGGTCCCGGTGGTCCGGGCGGCTTCCACTCCGGCAGCGTGCCGGAGCCGCAGGAAGAGCGGGATCTCCGGTCGGATCTGCGGCGGGCCGCTGTTGTCACCGTTCTCGTGACCGTCGCGGGCATCGGGCTCGGACTTCTCTGGCTGTGGCTGGCGCCGCGGGTTCCGCTGATCTCCGACAGCACGGCCGTCTTTCTCAGCGACAGCGAGGGCGAGGAGGCGATCGGCGCCGACGGTACGTTCGTGCTGCTGGCACTGGCATTCGGTGCTCTCTCCGCGGCACTGGTCTTCTTGTTCCAGCGGCGTGGCGGAATTGCCCTGGTGGTGGGGCTGGCGCTGGGCGGGCTGCTCGGTTCGCTGCTGGCCTGGCGGCTGGGGGTGTGGCTCGGGCCGGACCAGGACGTGGTCGCGCACGCGCGAGCGGTCGGCAAGGGAGTGGTCTTCGACGCGCCGCTTCAGCTGCGGGCGAAGGGGGCGTTGCTGGCGTGGCCGCTGGGGGCGATGGCGGTTCATCTCGGGTTGACGGCGTTGTTCGGGCCGCGGGATCCGGAGCCGGAGTGGGGTGTGTTTCCGGGGTGGGCCGCGGGTGGGCCTGTGCCGGGGGCGGGGGCTCCGGGGGCGGGATCGCCCGCAGGCGGGGGTGCGCCGCCGGCTGAGTCCTAGGATGCGGGGTGGGCCGCTGCGGGGGGCTTGTCCCCTACCCCCGGCCGATCTCCGCGAACACCGCCTCCGTGAGGGACGCCAGATCCGTGGGGGACAGTTCGACCTCCAGGCCGCGGCGGCCCGCCGAGATGCAGATTGTTTCGTGGGACTGTGCCGACGCGTCCACCACCGTACGCAGTCGCTTCCGCTGACCCAGGGGGGAGATGCCGCCCCGTACGTAGCCGGTGGTGCGTTCTGCTGCTGCCGGGTCGGCCATGGCGGCCCGTTTGCCGCCCACCGCGGAGGCCAGGGCCTTGAGGTCCAGGGAGCCGGCCACCGGAACGACCGCCACGGTGAGTGTGCCGTCGACGTCCGCGACCAGGGTCTTGAAGACCCGGTCGGGGGAGACACCCAGGGCCTCGGCCGCCTCCTCGCCGTAGGAGGCCGACGCCGGGTCGTGGTCGTAGGAGTGGACGGTGAACGCCGTACCGGCCGCGGTCAGCGCGACCGTTGCCGGGGTGCCGCCGGACTGTTGCTTCTTCGGCTTCTTCGCCACGGGGAAGGGTCCTCGGGTCCGTCGTCAGTCAGTTGGGGTGGGTCGGGGCACGCGTCAGGTCCACCGCGGGCAGGGACGGCAGATGCCGGATGACGGCGGTCTCGGAGCGCAGCAGCGTCAGCTCCTCGCGGAGCCGGGTCGCGGTGTCGGGTGCCTGGAGCAGCCGCTGCTTGCACGGGATGTCGAGTACGGCCGCCGCCGCGACCAGGTAGGAGACCACGGAGGGGTCGTCGGGCAGGTCCGCACCCGTCGTCAGGGAGCGTTCGCTCGCCCCGGCCAGCCGTTTCTGGTAGCTGCGGAACGCCCGCAGGACGCCTTCGGCGAGTGCGCCGGCCTCCTCGCCGGGTTCCTCGTCCAGCTCTTCGAGTTCGGCCGTCAGATAGGGGCCACTCGCGTCGACGGAGAGCAGCTTGACCCGGGTGGTGCCGGTCGTCAGGACCTCGAAGCTGCCGTCCGGCCGTTCCCGGATCTTCGCCGCGTCGGCGATGCAGCCGACCCGATGGAAGGTCTGGATCGGGTCGGGGCCGAAGCCGTCCGAAGGACCGCGCTCGGCGGGGCTGCTCACCGCCTCCGGCATTCCGGCGGCCGTCGGGGCGATCTCGCGACCGTCGCGGATCGCGACCACGGCGAAGCGGCGGGGTTCGCCGACGTCGGTCTTCAGCAGCTCGCGCATCATGGCGCGATAACGCTCTTCGAAGACGTTCAGCGGCAGCACGAGGCCGGGGAACAGCACCGCGTTCAGCGGGAACAGAGGCAGGCGAGCGGTGGTCACAACGGTCAAGCGTAATGGCCGCGGGGCCGGCCTCGGTCGGCCCGGCCCACCAAGGGCGTCGCGCAGGCCATCCGGAGCAGCGCGTCGTTCCTCGCGTCGAGGAACCGGCCGAGCGGATCGTCGGAGACCGACGACCACGGGAACGACGCCGCATGGGGTCCGATCTGCCGGAACTGTTCCAGCGCCTCGTCCCAGCGGCCCCGCGCGACCAGCACGAACGCCAGCAGGTTGCGGACCTCGGCGGGCCAGGGATCGCCGGGCGCGAACGAGGCGGACAGTGTGATCGCCAGATCCGCCGCCGCGTCGATCCGTTCCTCCTGCACCGAGGTGATCCGTACGATCGGGCCCTCGATCAGCAGGGCGAAGGCGGCCCGCAGCGGCAGCGCCTGCACCAGCGAGCTGCGCAGTGAGTCCTCGGCGGCCCGCTCGGCGAAGTCGAAGCACTCCCGGTGCGAGCCGTACCAGGCGGCGGAGAGGTACCGCAGCGCCGCGACATGGCAGCCGTAGTGGTGCGAGGAGCGCTGGATCGCTTGTTCCCACAGCGCCTCGAACATGGTGTGCGTGGCATGGGTGCCGCGCGCATGGTCGAGCGCGAGCCGCCACGGCACCGGGTCACGGGGATCACTCTCGGCCGCCGCGGTGATCAGCGGTCCCACCTCGCGCAGCTGCTCTGCGCGGACGGGCGACTCCCAGGCCCGGCGGACCGCCAGCTCGGCCTTGACGAGCAGTGCGTCCGGGTCGTGCGGCGCGGTGGCGAGCCAGTCGGTCAGCCATCCGTCGCGATTGCGGGCGAACGTGACGAGCCGGCTGAGGTAGCGGTCCCGGTTCTCCCACTCGGCGCCGTCCCGGGTGGTGGCGAGGAGTTTCGCGGCCGGTTCGTACTCCCCGAGGGCGGCGGCGACGAGCGCCGGGGAGAGCCGCTCGTCGGGGGCGTCGAGCAGCACCGCGTCGTCCGCCGGCAGTCCGGCGGGCCCCTGCGGGGAGTGCCGGATCGGGCGCGCGGTACGGAGCAGAGCGCGAAGGAATGACATGGTGCGGACCATTAAAAGCGCTGGTCGGGACGGCGCCAGGGGGGCGCTGTGAAGCTTTCGTGCCGAGTGAATGGGTTGTATCGGACGGGGTCAATAAAAGGTAAAGAAAGGTGGGGAATCTGGCTTGTTACCACCGATCCGGGCATCGGTCTCCGATACTTCGGCCGTGGCTCGGCAGGTCGTTCGACCATGGCCTCCGGCCGCGCGACGGCCACTGGGTACATGGGCTTCGGCCGGTCGGACGGTCGGTCGTCCGGCCGGCCGTGGCCGGATTCCGGTCAGCCCCGGCGCAGCAGCCGTGAGGCGCCCGCCGCGACCGTCGTGGCGAGTATCCAACCCAGCAGGACGAGCATGGCCGCCGCCCACTGCCAGCCGCCCTCCACCCGCCAGTAACCGTCCTGGCCGAGATTGATGACCGGCACCAGCAGATCGAGTGCGTACAGCGCCGGGTTCCACTGCGGATGCTCATCCTGTTTGATCGCCGCCGGAGCGTGCTGGGAGAAGGCCAGCGCACCCGCCGCCCACAGCACCGCCATCCACACCGCGGCCCGCCCCGGCCGGTAGCCGTACGCCACCGTCCAGTCCTGGAGGAAGCCCCAGAGCTTCGCGGCGGGCGGCAGCGTCTCGCGGCGCCGCCGCTGCTTGGCCAACAGCACTTCGCGAGCGTCCGCGTCCTCCCCGCAGTTGCGCAGCACCGTGGCGAGGCGCTCGTACGGCTCCGGTACGTACTCCGGGGTCGCCGCCGACACCCACTCCAGGCGCCGGGAGAGGGGGAAGTGTCCGTACGGGACGAGGTTCTCGTACACGAAACCGCCCATCGCCAGACCGCCGGGGCCCGGCCAGCTGGTCGACACATCGATCAGCGTGACGACCCTCGCGCCGTTCAGTACGACCCGGCCCTCCTCCGGCCGCTCGGCGTTGAACCGCAGCTCCGGGGTGACGATCCGGCGCAGCGACAGCTCCTCGTGCCGGGCCAGTACGAACCGTGCCTTGTGCAGATCGACCGCGTCGCCGAAGCGTCCGTCGTCCAGGCGTACCCCGCCGCGGCACTCGAAGATCTGCGAACGCATACCGCGCGCCGGGGTCGGGGCCACGGCGATGCCGTACGGGGGAGTGGTGCCCTGGTTCCCGCTGTCGATGCTCACCCACGCCTCGCTCATGTACAGCGTCCGCTCCACGGTCAGCTGAGGGGCGTTCAGCGCGCGCCGCCCCGCCCTGCCCCGCAGTCGGCTCCCGCGCAGACTCAGCGAACCGCCGACCTTCGCCCCGCGCAGACTCAGCTCGCCGCGCGCCTCGACCATCTCCGCCTGCAGGTCCTGGGCGACCGCCAGCCCGTCAGCGGCCAGGGCTCGCCCGCCCCGGTCGGGGCCGATCTCGATCTGGTTGATCAGCAGATCGGTGCCGATCTGTGCGTCGGTGAGCCGGATCCCGCGCTTGATGCGGCAGCGCGGCAGATGCAGATCGCCCTCGGTGCGCAGCCGGGCCGCCTCCAGCCGCGGCATCGCGCAGCCGACCATCCGCAATGTCGTGAAATGGCATTCGGGCAGCACCACCTCGCTCTCGAAGCGACAGCCGGTCAGCTCGACGTACGGCGCGACGCGCCCGCCCGCGAGATCCAGCGTCCCCGTGATCCGTACACCCCGGAGCTTCAGCGCGGCGACCCGGCCGGGCCGCGGCGGTGGCCCGGACAGCAGCAGCCGGGCGACGACGCGCCCGTCCACACTGCGCTCCGGTCCCCAGACGCGCGGCGCGAACGGATCGTCCCGCGCCGGGTCGCGGGTCCGCAGATCGTAGGTACTGCCGTTCCGGAAGGCCTGCCACATGCCCAGCTCGGCCGCGCTGAGGCCGTCCGGGAAATCGCCGTCGTGCGGTTCGGTCACGGTTGCCCCTTCCGCTCGGAGCTGTTCTTCCCTCTGAGTGACGACGTGAACACTATTGGTCAGCAGTGATGGCCGGGGCATGTATCAGCCGGTGATATGGCCGGGACATGTATCAGCCAGTGATACGGGCGACCGGACGTCGGAGGCGGTCTGCGAGAATTGCGGTGTGATCTCTCGAATCGATCTGCGCGGCAACGCCCTCCCCGAGGGCGGAGCCCTGCGCGACCTGCTGCCCCGTGCCGAGTTTGACGTGGAAGCCGCCCTGGAGACGGTGCGGCCCATCTGCGAGGACGTACGCCATCGTGGCTCGGCGGCAGTGATCGAGTGGGGGGAGAAATTCGACGGCGTACGGATCGACTCGATCCGCGTTCCCGCCGCGGCGATCGCCGAGGCGCTGGAGCGGCTCGACCCCGCCGTACGGGCCGCCCTCGAGGAGTCGATCCGCCGCGCCCGCCTCGTCCACCGCGAGCAGCGCCGCACCACGCACACCACCCAGGTCGTCCCCGGCGGTACCGTCACCGAGAAGTGGGTGCCGGTCGAGCGCGTGGGGCTGTACGTGCCGGGCGGGCGCTCCGTCTACCCGTCGTCCGTCGTCATGAACGTCGTACCGGCCCAGGAGGCGGGCGTCGAGGGCATCGCCGTCGCGTCCCCGCCGCAGAAGGACTTCGGCGGCCTGCCGCACCCGACCATCCTCGCCGCATGCGCCCTGCTCGGCGTCGACGAGGTGTACGCGGCCGGCGGCGCCCAGGCCGTCGCGATGTTCGCGTACGGAACGGCCGAATGTCTTCCGGTGAACCTCGTCACCGGCCCCGGCAACATCTATGTCGCCGCCGCCAAGCGCCTCCTCAAGGGCCGGATCGGCATCGACGCCGAGGCGGGCCCCACCGAGATCGCGATCCTCGCCGACTCCACCGCCGACCCGGTGCACGTCGCCGCCGACCTGATCAGCCAGGCCGAGCACGACCCGATGGCCGCCGCAGTCCTCGTCACCGACTCCGAGGAGCTGGCCGCGGCCACCGAGGCCGAGCTGAAGCCGCAGGTCGCCGCGACGAAGCACGTCACCGACCGGATCGAGCCCGCGCTGGCCGGCCGCCAGTCCGCGATCGTCCTGGTCAACGACCTGGAGGACGGCCTCAAGGTCGTCGACGCGTACGCCGCCGAGCACCTGGAGATCCAGACCGCCGACGCCGCCGCGCTCGCCGACCGGGTCCGCAACGCCGGGGCGATCTTCGTCGGCCCGTGGGCTCCGGTGTCGCTCGGCGACTACTGCGCCGGCTCCAACCACGTCCTGCCCACCGGCGGCTGCGCCTGCCACTCCTCGGGCCTGTCGGTGCAGTCCTTCCTGCGCGGCATCCACATCGTCGACTACACGCGCGACGCGCTCGCCGAGGTCACCCACCATGTCGTGACCCTCGCCGAGGCGGAGGACCTCCCCGCCCACGGCGCCGCGCTCAAGGCCAGGTTCGGCGGAGAGGTTCCGCAGCAGTGACGAACAGCAACACCACGCCGACGACACGGATCGACGATCTCCCGATCCGCGACGAACTGCGCGGCAAGTCCCCGTACGGGGCCCCGCAGCTCGACGTACCCGTGCGGCTGAACACCAACGAGAACCCCTACCCGCTGCCCGAGGCGCTCGTCGACCGGATCGCCGAGCGCGTCCGCGAGGCCGCCCGTAGCCTCAACCGCTACCCCGACCGGGACGCCGTCGAGCTCCGTACGGAACTGGCCCGCTACCTCAGCCGCACCGCCGGGCACGAGGTCACCATCGCCAACGTCTGGGCGGCCAACGGCTCCAACGAGGTGCTCCAGCAGCTGCTGCAGACCTTCGGCGGCCCCGGGCGCACCGCGATCGGCTTCGAGCCCTCGTACTCCATGCACGCCCTCATCGCCCGCGGCACCGGCACCCGCTGGATCTCCGGACCGCGCAACGAGGACTTCACCATCGACGTCGAGGCCGCCCGGAAGGCCATCGCCGAACACCGGCCCGACGTCGTCTTCATCACCTCGCCCAACAACCCCACCGGCACCGCCGTCGACGCCGAGACCGTACTCGCGCTGTACGAGGCGGCCCAGGCGGCCAAGCCGTCGATGGTCGTCGTCGACGAGGCGTACGGCGAGTTCAGCCACCACGCCTCGCTGCTCCCGCTGATCGAGGGCCGGCCGAACATGGTGCTCTCGCGCACCATGTCGAAGGCGTTCGGCGCCGCCGGACTGCGTCTCGGTTACCTCGCCGCCGACCCGGCCGTCGTCGACGCGGTCCAGCTGGTGCGGCTGCCGTACCACCTGTCCTCCGTCACGCAGGCCACCGCGCTCGCCGCCCTGGAGCACACGGATACGCTGCTCGGATACGTCGCCCAGCTCAAGAGCGAACGCGACCGGATCGTCACCGGGCTGCGCGCGCTCGGCTACGACGTCACCGACTCGGACGCCAACTTCGTCCAGTTCGGCCGCTTCGCCGACAGTCACACCGCCTGGCAGCAGATCCTCGACCGGGGCGTCCTGGTCCGGGACAACGGCGTACCGGGATGGCTGCGGGTCTCCGCGGGCACCCCGGCAGAGAACGACGCGTTCCTCGATGCGGTACGCGAACTTAAGAAGGAGCACGACGCATGAGCCCCCGCGTAGGCCGCGTGCAACGCACCACCAAGGAAACCTCGGTGCTCGTCGAGATGAACCTCGACGGCACCGGCAAGGTCGATGTGTCGACCGGGGTCGGTTTCTACGACCACATGCTCGACCAGCTCGGTCGGCACGGACTCTTCGACCTCACGGTCAAGACCGACGGTGACCTGGACATCGACTCGCACCACACCATAGAGGACACCGCCCTCGCGCTCGGTGCCGCGTTCAAGCAGGCCCTCGGCGACAAGGTCGGTATCTACCGCTTCGGCAACTGCACCGTCCCGCTGGACGAGTCGCTGGCCCAGGTCACCGTCGACCTGTCCGGCCGTCCGTACCTGGTGCACACCGAGCCCGAGAACATGGCGCCCATGATCGGCGCGTACGACACGACGATGACCCGGCACATCCTGGAGTCCTTCGTCGCCCAGGCGCAGATCGCCCTGCACGTCCACGTGCCGTACGGGCGCAACGCCCACCACATCGTGGAGTGCCAGTTCAAGGCGCTCGCCCGCGCCCTGCGCTACGCCAGTGAGCACGACCCGCGCGCTGCCGGAATTCTTCCTTCCACGAAGGGCGCGCTGTGACAGGCCTCAACACCATCCTGATCCTGGTCGGCCTCTTCCTGGCCGGCGGGGTCTACTCCTTCTCGAAGCAGAAGATGCCCAGGGGAGTCATCGTCCTGCTCGGGCTCGCTTCCGTGATGTGCCTGGTCGCAGGCGTCATGCGGATCCAGGGACTCTGGGACTGAGGTACGACTTGTGAGCGACAAGCAGAAGAGCGGCAAGAAGAAGGTCGTCGTCTTCGACTACGGCTTCGGCAACGTCCGCTCCGCCGAGCGAGCCCTCGCCCACGTCGGCGCGGATGTGGAGATCACCCGCGACTACGACAGGGCGATGAACGCCGACGGGCTGCTGGTGCCCGGCGTCGGTGCGTTCTCCGCCTGCATGGAGGGGCTGAAGAAGGCCCGCGGTGAATGGATCATCGACCGCAGGCTCTCCGGAGGCCGCCCCGTCATGGGCATCTGCGTGGGCATGCAGATCCTCTTCGAGCGTGGCATCGAGCACGGCGTGGAGACGGAGGGGCTGGACGAATGGCCCGGCACCGTCGCCCCGCTGAAGGCCCCGATCGTCCCGCACATGGGCTGGAACACCGTGCGATCCCCCGAGGACTCCCAGCTCTTCGCAGGTCTCGGCCCCGAGGCCCGGTTCTACTTCGTGCACTCCTACGCCGTGCACGACTGGAGCCTGGAGGTCACCAACGCCAAGATCCGCGCGCCCCGGGTCACCTGGGCCACCCACGGCGAGCCGTTCGTCGCGGCCGTGGAGAACGGCGCCCTGTGGGCCACCCAGTTCCACCCCGAGAAGTCCGGCGACGCCGGCGCCCAGCTGCTGACCAACTGGATTGAGACGCTGTAATGCCGAAGCTTGAACTCCTCCCCGCCGTCGACGTCCGCGACGGCCAGGCCGTCCGTCTCGTCCACGGCGAGTCCGGCTCCGAGACCTCCTACGGTGACCCGCTGCAGGCCGCCCTCGCCTGGCAGCAGGCGGGCGCCGAATGGCTGCACCTCGTCGACCTGGACGCCGCGTTCGGCACCGGTGACAACCGGGAGCGGATCGCCGAGGTCGCCCGCTCCATGGACATCAAGGTCGAGCTCTCCGGCGGCATCCGCGACGACGCCTCGCTCGCCGCCGCCCTCGCCACCGGCTGCACCAGGGTCAACCTGGGCACCGCCGCCCTGGAGACCCCTCAGTGGGTCGCCAAGGTCATCGCCGAGCACGGTGACAAGATCGCCGTCGGCCTCGACGTCCGCGGCACGACGCTGCGCGGTCGCGGCTGGACCCGAGACGGCGGCGACCTCTACGAGACGCTCGCCCGCCTCGACTCCGAGGGCTGCGCCCGCTACGTCGTCACCGACATCGCCAAGGACGGCACGCTCCAGGGCCCCAACCTGGAGCTCCTGAAGAACGTCTGCGCCGCCACCGACAAGCCCGTCGTCGCCTCCGGCGGTGTCTCCTCGCTGGACGACCTGCGGGCCATCTCCTCGCTCGTCCCGGACGGTGTCGAGGGCGCGATCGTCGGCAAGGCGCTGTACGCGAAGGCGTTCACCCTCGAAGAAGCACTGCAGGTGGTCTCCGGATGACCGACTCCGTCAACCGCATCTCCTCCGGAGCCCCCTGGGAGGACAAGTTCGGCTACTCGCGCGCGGTCGAGCTGTCCAACGGTCTTGTCCTGGTCGCCGGCTGCACGTCGATGGTCAACGGGCAGATCTCCGCGGGCGGCCCGTACGAGCAGGCCGTCACCTCCTTCAAAGTCGCCTTCGACGCGCTGAAGCAGGTCGGTCTGGGCCGTGAGGACGTCGTCCGTACCCGGATGTACATCACGCACGCCCGGGACGTGGACGAGGTCGGCCGCGCCCACAAGGAGCTCTTCGACGACGTCCGCCCCGCCGCGTCGATGGTCATCGTGTCCGGTTTCGTGGACCCGAGCCTGGTCGTCGAGGTCGAGGTCGAGGCGTACCGGGCAGGTGCGCGGTGACTCTCGCGGTACGCGTCATCCCGTGCCTGGACGTCGACAACGGCCGGGTCGTCAAGGGCGTCAACTTCCAGAACCTGCGCGATGCGGGCGACCCCGTCGAGATGGCGAAGCTGTACGACGCCGAGGGCGCCGACGAGCTGACCTTCCTCGACATCACCGCGTCCAGCGGCGACCGGGAGACCACCTACGACGTGGTGCGCCGCACCGCCGAGCAGGTCTTCATCCCGCTCACGGTCGGCGGCGGCGTCCGCACCGCCGACGACGTCGACAAGCTGCTGCGGGCCGGTGCGGACAAGGTCGGCGTCAACACCGCGGCCATCGCACGCCCGGACCTCATCCGGGAGATCGCCGAGCGCTTCGGCCGCCAGGTCCTGGTGCTCTCCGTGGACGCCCGGCGCACGGCCGCGGGCACCTTCGAGGTCACCACGCACGGCGGCCGCAGGGGCACCGGCATCGACGCCGTCGAATGGGCGCACCGGGCCGCCGAGCTGGGCGCGGGCGAGATCCTGCTCAACTCGATGGACGCGGACGGCACCAAGGACGGCTACGACACCGAGATGATCGCGGCGGTACGTCAGCATGTGACCGTCCCCGTCATCGCCTCCGGTGGCGCCGGCCGGCTCGCGGACTTCGCGCCCGCCATCGCGGCGGGGGCCGACGCGGTACTCGCCGCGTCCGTCTTCCACTTCGGCGATCTGCGGATCTCCGAGGTCAAGGACGCTCTCAGGGAGGCCGGACACCCGGTCCGCTGACCGCTGCACTCATCGATCGCCGGACGGAGCCGAGTAATCGGCTCC